>CAZUYI010000332.1:0-3383 GCA_964624095.1 uncultured Verrucomicrobiota bacterium
ACCTGGCGCCCCCCTCGACCTGGCGCTTCATGCCCGGGGACTGGCACAACCCGGCGCGCTACGGCACGATCGAGTTCCAGTAAGCCGCCACTCGGCGGCAGGGCACGCTCGCCGGTCGCGCCGCCGCCCGTTCCCGCGCCCATGCTCGCAGTCCTTCTCGTACTCGTTCGCGCGCGCGAACGGCTGCGCGGCGAACGGGTACAGTTGCGGCACGTATTCGCGGCCGGGGTGAGGTCACCCCGTCTCCAGTGCCGGCCGGCACGGAGTGAAGGCCGGGCGCGGGCGGGTACCGCGGGCATCAGTAAATCGTGCGGCCGGCCAGGGACTCGTTGAAGATGCCCTGGTTCAGCAGGCGGCTTTCGCGGGCAACCCGATGAAGCCTCTGCAGCCAGCGGCCGTAGGCCGCCTCTTCCGGGGCCGTTACCGGGCGGCGCGCGTACCGGCGTAGCGTTTCGCCCGGATCGGCCGGCGCGGCCCACGCCATTTTTTTGAGATGGATTCGGCAGGGCGCCTCGAGCCACAGGTCCACGTAATTGACCAGCGTCCGCATCCGCTCGACCCGCCAGCGAATCAGGGGCTCCTCCGTGGCGGCCAGGGCCCGGTCCAACAGACGCCGCCAGCGCGCCACGCCTTCCTTGGAGAAAGCGCGCCGGATATCCAGCCAGGGCTTCGGGCGGACTTGAACGCCGGCCGCGCGCCCGAAGTGCCGTTCCATGTCGAGGATCAGACGCTCCATCGGCTCGGCGGCCGCGCCGTAAAAGGTCCGGCAATACCGGCGCACAAACGGCGCCAGCCCCGGCGGCCGTGCCCGCTGGAGGGCGGCCACGGCCAGGTAGTTCAAGCCGTAGGCCGCGAAATGAAACGAGGTGGACTGGATCGTGCCGCCGCCCACCCCGAGCGAGCGGAACACGTCCCAGTCGTGGAACAGGTCGGTCAACGCCGGGTACGGCAGCGACCACCAACCCATCATGCCCATCTCGTACGTGTAGAGGTACAACTTCGCGGGCTGATCCAGCACGGCGAGCCATTCCCGGATGATGGCCATGAACTGGCGGTTGATCGGGGAAGCGGGATCGTCCATCGCGTGCGACATGCTCCGCCAATACAAGGCCAGGCAGACATGTACATTCGGATGAATCTCCATCATGCCCGTCGGCGGGTTGATGAGTTCGTAACACGCCAACACGGAGAGTTTTACCTTGGGGAACCGTCGCCCTACCAGTTCCGCCACCTGGTTGGCCAGATGGAGGTATTGCCGCATGCGACCCCGTTCGCCATACCGCCCGCCCCGATCCCCGCCCCGGTCGAATGAACGATCACAGAGCCGTTCGCGGGCGGTCCGCTGCGCCTCCGCGGCAACCGCCACCTTCCGACAGGCGGCACAGGCGCAGGGCGGACCCAACGCCTCCTCGGCCCACAGGTCGAACAGCTCGATGGCCGGATGCGCTTCCAAGAGATGCTCCACCGTGCGGCTGACCGACCGGATCGCATCCGGATTGCACGGGCAGATCGGAATCTGCATCCGGGCACGCCGGGCCGCGCCGGAGAGCGGGAAAAAGTCGGGGCGCTCAGCGAGATACGTCTCGGCCGGATTGAGTCGGCCGAGCAGGTGGTGCCCGAATTCCAACCGAATGCCCCGCTTTTTCAACTCCGGCAGCAGGCCTTCAAGCAATGTATCCTCGCACATGAACAGGGCATAATTCAGGCCGTTCTTGGCCATCCAATCCAGCCGCGCGGTCATGGCGTCCACAGCCGGGTTGCCGGCCTTTGGGCCGAACACCTGGTCAATCGCGAATTGCATGCCCCGCATCCAACAGGCGGGGTTGTCGACCACATCGAGCGTGCTCGCAAGCGCCAGCGCGGCCCGCATCGGCACATACTCGCCCGCTTCGCCCGGTTCCAGGAAGGCGCAACCGCAGGCGCGCCGCAGAAACCCGTAGATGCCGGCCACCACGCCCGACGCCTCGCGCGAGACGATGTACAGCACCTGGTTCCGCGCGACGATCCGATGCCCGTCGAGCGCGAGCGGCTCGGCCAGCCCGTCAGGCAGCAGGGCCGGCGTCGCGGGATGCGACAGGTCGGCAATGATCACAGCCGGCCCGTGGACGCCCTTCAGGCCGCGCCGGATCTCGGGCCGCGCGCCGGTCATTTTCATGATATAGCCGGCGAGTTCCTCCGCGGCAAACCGCTCGTGTGCCTCCGCCCAGGCGGGGACATGAATGGGTGCCGCCTGCCCGTCTTGTACGAGTGTAACCATGACGGTACTCGCGGAAGCCCGAAGATCCCGGACGGCGGCGCCCAGGCTCACCACGGGCCGCACAGGTGGCGGATCGGGTTGCGGTAAAAGATCTGGCGGAGCTGGGCCGGTGTTACGCCCATCGTCTTCATCCGCGGGATCGCGTGCGTGAACACGTGCCGGTACTCGCGGTACCACGGGGGGCGCGTGCCGTCGGGCAGGGCCCGTGAAAGGCCGTCGCAGCGCCCGTTCAGGCGGTATACCACGTCCACGGAAATCAGGAGCTGGCCCGCGTACCCGCGGTCCACGAGCGCCTGGATGAGCTGCAGGTCCTTGTCGAAGTACTGCGGCAGGAACCCGCCGCAGAAGTTGAGCAGCACGAACCCGCCCTTGTCCACGATCGGCAGCAGGCGCTCGGCGGAGCTTCTGTGGTCGGCGTGCCCGATGGCGATGGCCGCGGGCGGCACGCCGAAGCGCGTCAGGATATCGAACTGCGCCGCCCCGACCAGCCCGTTGCCGTGCGTGGTGATGGGCAGTCCCGTGGCGTGGTGGGTGCGGGCCAGGGCCTCGAACCAGGTCCGGACCGCGTCGTGATGGCGCCGGCGCCCGTCGCCGAGCTCGAGGGTCGAGGCGCCCTTGAGCACGCCCGGCCGGATGCCCGTGCCGTCCATGCCGTGGCGGGCGTCGCGCGTCCAGCGCCGGACCAGCTCCCGCACGGGCGCGTCTTTCATCCACCACGGGGAGGCCGGGTACGTGAAGAATCCGGCGGACGCGATCACGTGGAACCGGGCCGCGCGCGCGATGGCGGCGTAGGTTTCCAGGTCACGCCCCTGGCTGGCGCAGTTCGTGCATTCGACCAGCGCGTTGCAGTCGTACCGCCGGCGCAGGGCCTGGAGCTGGGGAACAATGCCGGCCAGCGCCTCCTCGCGCGCGCCCAGCGGCGCCTCGTTCGGGCCGAACACGTGAAAATGCTCGTGCGGCAGGCAGATGCGGATCGCGTCCGGCAGCACGGGGCCCAGAACGGTTTGAATGGATTTCATGCGTGGTTCTCTTTGCGATCAGCCGGTCATTCCCGGCCGCGGCATGCCGGCCGCGCACACAGCCGCTAAGGCCCGGACGGTGAGCGAGAACATAGCCGCGCCCGACG
>CAZUYI010000333.1:0-3359 GCA_964624095.1 uncultured Verrucomicrobiota bacterium
CGCCGGCGGGCGGCCGAGGCGTTGTCGCGCTGGGTGCAATACTCAAAACCCCAGAGCGTTCGATCTGAAATCCGGTTTTGTATCCCCTTCTGGGGGTCGATTAACCAATAATCCACCAGGGGCAGCAGGTCTGTTGCCGGCGCCGCTTCCACGTAGCCGTTCGTCACCAGGACGTTGGCCAGGCCCGCCGCGCGCGCCTGCCCGGCGCACTAGAGGACGTACTCGATGTTGATCAGCGGCTCGTTGTACGTGTAGGCCAGCCCGAGCGACTCGTGCTCGCGGGCCGCGCGCACGACCGACTCCGGCGGCGTCACCGGCCCGGCCAGCTCGGCCTGCTGTGAAATCTGCCAGTTCTGGCAGAACCGGCAGGCGAAATTGCAGCCCCAGCCGCCCAGGCTCAGGATCTCGCGCCCGGGATGGAAATGGTAGAGCGGCTTCTTTTCGATCGGATCGCTGTGCACGGCGGACAGGCGCCCGTACCCGGCCGCCTCGAGCGTCCCGCTCGCCGCGCGCCGCACGCCGCATAATCCTGTCCGGCCTTCCGCGATCTCGCAATGGTGCGGGCACAGCCGGCAGCGGACACGGCCGCGCCCGCCCGGTTCCCAGTATCTGGCCGGATGCATGAGTGCGCCTCCACGGCGACACGCCGTCCCAGGCGCATGCGGTTCTCCAGGAGCAGAACGGACCGCATGGGCCGGGCACCATGATACGGCCGCGTCCGCGCGCGTCAAGCCCGTCATCGCCAACGCCCCGCGGCCGGTGCCCGGGCAACACGGGCAGACGGCGCCCGTTTTCCGTGTCGCGCGTCCATCCCGTTATGGTACCGTTCCTGTCCGGGATCCCCCGGGCCAGGATTCGGGCAGGCGGGCGTTCGCCCCTCCCGCCGGCAGGGCCTCGGGGGCCAACGGAGACGTCGCAAGGAGAACGGCCATGCACGACATCCACATCCGGACACGGCAGCGGACGGACCTGGTGCCCATCACGGACCGGGTCCAGGCGGCAGGGCAGGCGCTTGGCATCCGGGAGGGCTGGCTCACGGTCTTCGTGCCACACACGACCGCGGGCATCACGATCAACGAGAACGCGGATCCGGACGTCGTGGCGGACCTGATCCAGGCGCTGGACCGGCTCGTGCCCTGGGAGGGCGCCTACCGGCATGCGGAAGGCAACGCGGCGGCGCACGTCAAGGCCAGCCTGATGGGCTCGTCGGTGCGCGTGCCGGTGAGCTGTGGCCGCTTGCAGCTGGGGACGTGGCAGGGCATCTATTTTTGCGAGTTCGACGGGCCGCGCGCGCGGTCCGTGTTCGTCGGCTGAAGGGCGGCGCGTCTTGACGGCGGGAGCCGGCCCGGTATACTGCGGGGCATGACATGGCCCGCGTTTATGTTCGCGTTCGGGTTGACGCTCATTGCCGGGCTGGCCACCGGCGTGGGCGGGGCTCTGGCGTTTTACGCGCGGCATACGAACACGCGGTTTCTGGCCGTCTCGTTGGGCTTTTCAGCCGGCGTGATGATCTACGTGTCGCTCATCGAGATTCTCGACAAGGCGCGTGACGCGCTCGAGGGGGCGCTGGGCGCGCGTCCCGGGGCATGGGCCGCGCTCGCGGCGTTCTTTGGGGGCATGGCGCTGGTCAGCCTGATTGACCGGTTCATCCCGTCCTTCGAGAACCCGCATGAGCCCCGGCGGCTCGAGGAAATGGTTTTCTCCGAGCACACCGTGCAGAAGCATCACCTGCTGCGCATGGGCCTGCTCTCGGCGCTGGCGATCGGGCTCCACAATTTCCCCGAAGGCCTGGCGACCTTCGCCAGCGCCATCCGGTCGCCCACGCTCGGCATCAGCATCGCGGCGGCCATTACGATCCACAACGTGCCGGAGGGCATCGCCGTGTCCGTGCCCATCTACTACGCCACCGGCAGCCGGCGGCGTGCCTTTGCCTGGGCCTTCCTGTCCGGGCTGGCGGAGCCGGCCGGCGCGCTGGTCGGGGCGGCGCTGCTCTACCGCACTCTGACGGACCTGTTCTTCGGGCTGCTGTTCGCGGGCGTCGCCGGCATCATGGTGTTCATCTCGGTGGACTCGCTGCTGCCGGCGGCCGAAAAATACGGCGAGCATCACATGGCGGTATACGGGGTGATTTCCGGCATGGCCGTCATGGCCGTCAGCCTGGCCCTGTTCGCCTGACCGGCCGCCAGCCGGAGCTTGCCCGGAAGGAAACGAATCATGGGCCCGCGCGCGTTGTTGATCGTGCTCGACTCGGTGGGCATCGGCGCGGCGCCGGACGCGGCGGCGTTCGGGGACGAAGGCGCCGACACGCTGGGGCACCTCGCGGAGGCTGTCGGCGGATTGAGCCTGCCGGTGCTGCAGCGCTGGGGATTGGGCTGCATCCCGGCGCTCAGACCCGGCGCCCGCCCGATTCGCGGCGTGCCGCCCGCGGCCAGCCCGGGTGCCGGCTACGGGTTGCTGCAGCCGGTCTCGAAGGGCAAGGACACGATCACCGGGCACTGGGAAATGGCCGGCCTCGAGCTCCCGCGCGGGTTCCACCTGTTCCCGCCCGGCCCGCCCGCGTTCCCCGACGACCTCGTGGCGGCCTTCGAGGCGCAGACCGGCCGACGCCTGATCGGCAACAAGGCTGCCAGCGGGACAGCGATCCTGGACGAGCTGGGTCCGCGCCACCTGCGCGAAGGATCCTGGATCGCCTACACGAGCGCGGATTCCGTCTTCCAGATTGCGGCTCACGAGAACGTCATTCCGCTGGACGAGCTGTACCGCGGCTGCGCCATCGCCCGCGCGCTGTGCAATCCCTTTCCCGTCGGACGCGTCATCGCGCGCCCGTTCGTGGGCCGGCCCGGCGCCTTCCGCCGCACCGAGCATCGCCGCGACTTTGCCTATCCCCTGCCCGAGCCGACCGTGCTCGACCGGCTGAGCGAGGCCGGCGTGCCGGTCACCGGGGTGGGCAAAATCGAGGACCTCTTCAACCGCCGCGGGCTGAATCGCTCGTTCCACACCGGCACGACGGACGAGTCCGCCGCACAGGTGCTGGCCCTGGCGCGCGCGCGGGAGCCCGGCCTGATCTTCGCCAACTTCATTGATTTCGACATGCTCTACGGACACCGGCGCGACGCCCGCGGCTATGCCGGCGCGCTCGAGCGCACCGATCGGTTCTTCGCCGCGCTCGAGCCGCTGCTCGAGCCCGGCGACCTGCTGATCGTCACCGCCGACCACGGCAACGATCCCACCTTCCGGGGCACGGACCACACCCGCGAACACGTGCCACTGCTGGCCGTGCGGCCCGGCCAGGCCGGCACATCGCTCGGGCTGCGCCGGGGCTTTTACGACATCGCCCAGAGCCTGGCGTCCTATTTCGG
>CAZUYI010000334.1:0-3349 GCA_964624095.1 uncultured Verrucomicrobiota bacterium
CTGGGATTGGGGTTGATGTTGCGCTCGTCCCACAATTTTTCCGGGAACATCGAGGGGCATGATCTCTTTGAAGGGCGGATTGACGTCGCCGTCTGCGACGGGTTCGTCGGCAACGTGATCCTCAAAACGAGCGAAAGCGTCGTGAGCGCGCTGGGCCGCTGGATCAAGCGCGATTTCACCCGGACGCCTGTCCGGTTGCTGGGCGCGCTGCTGCTCAAGGGCGCCCTGCGGGACATGAAGCGGCACGCGGATCCCGACCTGTTCGGGGGCGCCCCGCTGCTGGGCGTCAACGGGGTCTGCATCATCTCGCACGGCTCGTCGAACGCGTGTGCCATCTACCATGCCATCCGCGTGGCGTGCGAGTCCGTGCGCAACCGCATCAACGACCTGATTACCCAGACCTTGAACGGGGTGTCGCCATGAAAACCGGGTTTGTACACTGCGCCCAGGCGGGCGGCGTGCGGCCGGTGTCCATCGTCGCCACCGGCTCGTACCTGCCCCGGCGCGTGCTCACCAACGCCGAGCTGGCGAGCCGGGTGGATACCTCCGACGAATGGATTACGACCCGCACGGGCATCAAGGAGCGGCATATCGCCGCCCCCGATCAGGCCACCTCCGACCTTGCGGCCGAGGCCGCCCACCGCGCGCTGCGCCGGGCGGGCCTTGCGCCGGATGCCCTGGACATGATCGTCGTGGCCACCATCACGCCCGACATGTCCTTCCCCAGCACGGCCTGCCTCGTGCAGAAGGCGATCGGGGCGGTCCGCGCGGTCTGCTTCGACCTCAATGCCGCCTGCTCCGGCTTCCTGTATGCCATGGAGACCGCCCGCCAGTATATCGCCTCCGGCACGGTGAATAACGCCCTGGTCATCGGCGCCGAAAAACTCAGCGCCATTACCGACTGGCAGGACCGCTCGACCTGCGTCCTGTTCGGCGACGGGGCCGGCGCGGTGGTCCTGCGCAGCCGGGCTGAGACGCGCGGCCTGATCGCGACGGCCATGGCCTCCGACGGTACCCTGAGCCACCTGCTCCAGCTGCCGGGCGGCGGCAGCCGGAACCCGGCCACGGAACAGACCGTGAAGGATCGCCTGCATTACCTCCGGATGGCCGGCAAGGAGGTGTTCAAGTATGCCGTGAGCTCCATGCTGGCTGCCTCCCGGGCGGTCTTGAAACAGGCCGGCGTTCGAATCGAGGACGTGGGCTGTATTATCCCGCACCAGGCCAACCGGCGCATCATCGAGGCCATCGGCGAGCGGCTGGGCGGCCCCATGGACCGGTATTTCATCAACCTGCAGCGGACGGGCAACATGTCGGCGGCCTCCATTCCCGTGGCCCTCGACGAGGCCGTGCGCGGAGGAATTGTCAAAGGGCGGCAGCTCGTGCTGCTTATGGCGTTCGGCGGAGGCTTTACCTGGGGCGCCACCCTGCTCGAATGGCATGACCCGGACAGCGCCTCGGCTCGCCGCGCGTCGGCGCCGGCCCGCCGCGCGCGGTCCACCGGCACCCAGAAACGGCTGTGCTCCAAAAACGCCAGCAACCTGTGGTAGGACCTGTCATGGAGGCGTTCCTCTTTGCCGGGCAAGGCGCCCAGTTCGTCGGCATGGGCCGCGACCTCGCGGAGGCCTTCCCCGAGTGCCGCGACCTGTTTGCGCGCGCCGGCGAGCGGCTGGGCTATGACCTGGCCGCCCTGTGCTTCAATGGGCCGGAAAACGAGCTGGTCAAGTCCGACCGCTGCCAGCCGGCCGTGTTTACGGTCAGCGCCGCGTGCTGGCTGGCCTTGAACCGCGGGGCGCCCCGGCCGCCCGGCGCGGGCGCCGCGGGGTTGAGCCTCGGGGAATGGACGGCGCTCTGGGTGGCGGGCGCCATCGAGTTTGACGACGCCGTGCGCGTGCTGGCTGCCCGGGGCCGGTTCATGCAGGAGGCCTGCGAACAGCAGGATGGCGCCATGCTGAGCGTCATCGGGCTCCCGCCCGCCGCGCTCGAGCCCATCGCCCGCCAGGCGGGCGTCTTTTTGGCAAACTACAATTCGCCGGAGCAGACGGTGCTTTCAGGGCCGCGCGCGGGCATCGGCGAAGCGGAACGGCTGGCCCGGGCCGCGGGCGCCAAGCGGGTAATCCCGCTGGCCGTGGCCGGCGCCTACCATTCCCCGCTCATGGCGCCGGCGGCCGAGCGGCTGGCCGACGTGCTTCGCGGCGTGCCCCTGCAAACGCCCCGTATGCCGGTGGTCTCTAACGTCACGGGCGAACCGCACGGCGGGCCGGACGCCATCCGGGAACTCATGGTGCGGCAAGTGACCGCCCCGGTGCGCTGGGTCTCGGCGATGGAGTGGTTCCGAGGCCGCGGCGTGACCCGCTACATCGAGTTCGGGCCCGGCCGTGTCCTGTCTGGCCTGGCAAAACGCATCCACCCGGATGCCGGCCTGGCGTCGGTCCAGGATGTCGCCTCCCTGAACAAAACGAGCGCCTCCCTCGCCGCGGCTACCTGAAGCCGTGTCCGCCTCCCGGCCTTCGTCGCGAGGCGGGCGTCGCGACATCATGAGTCCGCAGACGTGGGGATACTTTTTGGCGGCCGCTGCAACCCTGGCGTGGGGGCTGGCGGTCATTCCCGTCAAGGCTGCCCGGTCGCCCGGCTCGCTGGGCATTGCCGTCAGCATGCCGGTCGGCCTGCTGGTCCTGGCCCCGGTGCTGGTCGCCCTGTGGCCGGGCCGGGACTGCCTGGCCGCCTTGTCCTGGAAGCCGGCCCTGGCCACGGGCGCCGCCGGGCTCTGCCAGTTCCCGCTGGCCACGATCTGCTACTACGAGGCGATCCGGCGCGCCGAGGTGTCCGTGGTGGCGCCGCTTAAGTGCCTCAAGAACCTGCTGGTCATCGGCTGGGTGCTGCTGCTTGGGATCGAGCCATTGACCGCCCGCCTGGCCGCCGCCGCCGGGGTGGGGGTGGCGGGTGCCGTCATCCTCACAGGCGGGCGGGTACGAGGGGACCCGGGCCGGCGGGCCGACGCCCTGTCCGGCGCGGCCTGCGCCCTGCTGGCGTGTTTCTTCTGGAGCGTCGGCGACGTGCTGATGCGCGAGGCGGTCCGCACGGTGCCCCCGCTCCCGGCCACGGCCGCCGCCCTGGCGTGCGGGACGGCCGCCTATTACGCCTGGCTGGCCGTTCGGGGCCGGCTCGGCGCGGTGTGGGCCCTGCCGCGCCGGGATAAGCTGTGTTACGCCATCCACGGCGCGGTCAGCTTTGCCCTCGGGTACGGCGCGTTTTTCGCTGCCTTGCGTGCCCTTGGCGTCACCCGCGCCGTGATCATTACCAGCGCCTGGCCGCTCGTCTCGCTGGCCGTCGGGATCGCGCTGTTCCGCGA
>CAZUYI010000335.1:0-3334 GCA_964624095.1 uncultured Verrucomicrobiota bacterium
CCTACCTGGTCGAGTTCCGGCATCCGGGCGATTTCTACCTGATGGAACTGGACTACCCGAACGACATGGCGCGGCACATGGGCGTGGCGTGTTCGCCCTATACTACCGGGGGCTCGAAAACCAGCGCGTCGGTCACCACGGGCGAACGCTACCCGGTCGCGGGAAAGATGCAGACCTTGACCTGGCTCTACCGGCCGGACCCCTGTACCCATGCCCTGGACCTCGTGAACCTCGGCACCGCCCCCGCGGCGGGCGCGCGCTTGCGCTACTCTCATATCCGGAACGGGCTGCCGGCCCTGCGCGCGCCGGCCGCGCATACCCGTTGGAACGGGCTGCTGACGGAGCGCACACGGCCGGACCGGTTTGGGCTCGAGCCGACCCAGCCGCTGGCAGACCGCCGCGAACAAACTCGCGCGGAGAGCGCCGCTTCCCAGGGCGGGTCCAATCAGCCGGTGCCGGCGGTCTGCGAATTGCTGGCCAAGCGCCTGGATGCCGCCGAGGCCTTTGCGCGCTATATGCGCTTTGCCGGCCATAACGTCCACATGATGGGCAGTTTCCAGTATTCACCGGGCAACTTCCCGGGGTTCGTGCCCGATTGGTCGTTCCCCAGCACGCGGGTGCGGGGCGCCATCCAGGACGTGCTGGCCCGGGTGCTGCGCGATAATGCGATTGATTTCTACGCGCATGTCGAGTTCGTCTGGACGCCGAAGCTCGTGGCCCTGGCCGCCGCGCAGTCGGCCCGACCCGCATCCGGCTTCTGGGATACCGTCTACCAGGTGACGTCCGACGGACGCGAAGCCAACTGGGCGTGGGAAAAGTACGGGTTCAATGTCAATCACCCGGAGGTGCGCAAGACGATCCTCGATACGGCGCGCGAAGTGGCCCGCAAGTACCGGACCTGCTCGAACTTCAAGGGCCTGCTCTGGACGCCCTATTTCGACGGCGATTTCATGCCGGGCTATCGGCCCATTCAACTGCACATCGGCCCGCTGACGTTGGATGAAATGGTCCTGACGGACTATGGGGACGTGACGCTGCGCGAGTTCGCCCGGGAAACCGGATTCAAGGATCCGTTCTCGCTGGACGATCCCGAGCGGTTCCAGAAACGGCGCCAATACCTGTGGTCGCCCGCGGTGCAGGAGCAGTGGCTGGCCTGGCGCGCCGAACGCATGCTCGGCTTCTTCCGGGACGTGGCCGAAACCGCGCGCGCCCAGCGCCCGGATTTGAAGTGCGTCTGCGACCTGTACATGAATCCGGTCCACGACGAGGAATGGCGCCGGACCGGCTGGCCGTTCCACGAGTACATGCGCCGGAATGGATGGGACGGCCGCCTGTTCGACGCGGAGCCCACGGTCTCGCTGGTCCATGTCATGTATGGGATGCTCAATAAGTGGCCCGAATTGTCCAAGGGCCAGTTCCGGGGCTGGGAAATGTCCTCCGCGCCGGAACGCTTCGCGTTCTTCAAGGCCGAGCGGGACCGCGCCGTGCAGATCAAACACGACTGGAGCGAGGTCGAGCAGATGTCCTGGCATCTGCCGCCTCGGCCGAACTGGCCGCGGCATCACCAGTTGACGCTCATGGAACAGCCGGACGGCCCGAACACGCGCGAGGTGTTCACCCGCGCCCTGATCGGGGCCGACCCGGAGATCGTCTTCTACGGGTTTTCCGACGCCACGCTGCTCGAGGGCAACGAGCAGCCGCTGCGCGAATTTACCCGATTCCTGCGCGCCCTGCCGGCCGAGCGGTTCGCCCCGGTGAACGAGTCGGGGCTCGATACGAACCTGGCCATCCGCGAACTGCGCCGGGGCGGCGAGTACTGGGTCTATGCCGTCAACCCGGGCTACTGGCCGGTGTCCGGCGAGCTCACGCTCGAGCAGGCCGCCGCGGTCGTGGACGCGGTCAGCGGTCAGCCGGCGGCGGCGCCGGGGTCCGACGGAAAGACCGTCGTGCGGGTGGATCTGGCCCCGTTCGGCGTGGCGGCGTTCAAGACAGCCGCGCCCGCCGCGCGGCTCGCGGGCTGGCAGGCCGCCGCGGTGCCGGGCGTCGAGACGGCGTGGCTCGAGGGGATCATCGAGGGCACGGCCACGCTGCTCGAGACGCCGGCGGCGCGGGTCACGGTGCTGCCGGAAGACGAGGAGTACCTGCGCCACACGGTGGCCGCGGCCCGGGACCGGTTCCGGAAGGGCGAGTTGGCCGCCGCGCTGCTGGCGGTGAGCGCCGACCGGTTCTGGGTGCTGAAGTCCGAGTACCTGGAGAAGGGGGCGAAGTACGTGACCAATACCGAGCGGAGCGAGCAGACGACCCTGGACCGGCGGACGGCCAAGGCGCTGGCCGCGCAGCCAGCGCCGGCAGTGGACGGCGACCCGGGCGACGCCGCCTGGCAGGCGGCGCCGGTGTACGAGGGGTTCATTTCCGCCGACGAGATGCCGGCCATGGCGCGGACCTCGTTCCAGGTGGTGCACGACGGCGCCGCGCTCTACCTGCTGCTGCGCTGCGCGGACAACCAGCCGGACAAGATCAAGCGGGATGCCAAAGACGAAATGGCCGTGTTCAAGGACGACTGTGCGGCGCTGTTCATCCGGCCGGACCCGGCGCAGCCGGTCTATTACCAGATGGGATTCAGCGCGAGCGGCGCGAAATTCGACCAGAAGGCGCGGAGCGGCGCGAAGGACACCGCCTCGTTCGCGCCGCCGTGGGAGGTGAAGACCGCGGTGACGGCCGACGGCTGGCTGGCGGAAGTGAAGCTGCCGGCGTCGTCGCTGGACGCGCGGCTCGAGCCGGGGTCCGCGTGGGGGTTCAACGTGCACCGGGCGTGCCGGAACGGAATCGTGCCGCCCTGCTCGTGGTCCTATTCGCCGGGCGGCTGGCACGACATCGAGCGCCTGGGGACCCTGGAGTTCGAGCCGGCGAGCCGGTAATGGCGGGGACGACGGGTATGGCGGCATGAGAGGAACCATCATGAATGGGATCGGTTGTCTTGTTGCGGTGTTCCGTGCAGGGCTGGCGGCGGGTAGCCTCGCCGCGGGCGACGGCGGGGCCGGCGCGCCGGGCCGCGCCGAAATCCGCTGGCTGGCGCCCGAGCGCGTGCTCTGGGTGCGCGGCTATTCCTACCAGCGCCCGGCGACGATGGATGATGTCCTGGCGGCGGACCGGGCCCAGGGCTGGAACACGGTATCCTTCGATCCGGCATCGGACACGTATACCGTGGAGGCCTCGCTCTGGATCGGCGGGACGGCCTCGTGGGAGCCCACCTACTTCCAGATCGGCCGCCCGGACCACCCGCGGGAAACGGTCCGGGTGCGCGGCGACGTGTGGGTGCGCGCCCCGCGCCGCA
>CAZUYI010000336.1:0-3304 GCA_964624095.1 uncultured Verrucomicrobiota bacterium
GGCATCCCGCAAGGCGATCACGAACGCCGGCGTGAGCGCGGCGGGGTCAATGGGCACGGCGGGCGATCCGTCGGCGTGGCAAAGGGACTGGAGCCGCCCCTCCGTATCGAGCGCCAGTTTCACGATCCCGTTGGCGAGCTGCATGGCATGGACCTCCTGGGCTACGGAGATGGCTGTCTCCCGGTTCGTGGATGGCAGTGATTGATACCTGTTTCGGACAGGCCGCGCCAGCGCATTTTGACGCGGCGGAGCCCCTCCGTGTAAAGGGGGAGTCCCCGCGGCCTTGTGCCGCGTGACGGAGGACTCGCCACGGCCGGCCGCCATATACGCGGGGCGGCGTCACGGTGCCGCGGCCCCCCGGACGCCGAACGCGGGTCCCCACGGATCCGCGTCCGTCACCCCGGATCGCTCGATCAGGTCCGCCAGCCGGTCCCGCCAGGCATACAGCCGGGCCGGCTCGCGCGAATAATCGCTGAGCGTCCGGACCAGCTCGGCGGGCACCGGCAGGGCGGCCTCGGCCTCGATTAGCCATTGCCGGTGCTCGCCGGAAAGCGACGCCCCGTCGGCCTGGCGCCGGCGCACGATCTCCTCCAGGAGGCAAACGTACGCGTAATCCTCCAGGCCGTCGCGATAGTTCTCCAGCCGGATGGTCGGCAGCGGGCCGCCATCGGGGCCGGCGCAGATCAACGAGCCGTCCCCGTGAAAATCGGGCGGCCAGCTCAGCGGATCCCAGTCGGTGAACGGGCCGTTCGTGATGGGCGCGTTGGGCGTCCACGAGGAGAGCCGGTTCTTCCATTGAGTCAGCGAATAGTACAGGAACCCATCGGGCCGGTACTTGGCCGTCATGGCCCCCATGAGCAGCCGGGCCTCGATGGCGGCATACTCGACAAACCAGTTTGGGTACGGGTTCCAGGGGCTCAGGCAGATGTACCACCACAGCTTCTTGCCCGCGGCTCGCGCCCGGGCCGCGAACGCCTCCTGGGGCGGGCCGACGAACACGGTCACGAACGGGCACCACGCGTCAATGGTCTTCACCACGGACGCTTCGCCGTAGCTGCTGTCCTGCGTCGAGGTCAGCAGCATGACCTCGGGGAACGCGGCGCGCAGGGCCGCCGCACAGCGCTCCAGCATCGGGTACTGGTCCTTCGGACACTCGTCGAATCCGTAGATATACGCATGCCTCAGGAGCCCTTGCTCCTTCGCCCACTCGTAGGCCGGCCGCAGGCGCTCCACGGTCTCCCGGATCGCGGCATCCGCGTCCGCCTCCCTGATGCCCTGGTTGAACACGTTGCCCAGGTTGAACGTCACCAGTTGGCCCCGATCCCGCAACCGCATCACGATCTCGTAATCCGGCGGGCCCTTGCGGTAAAGGCTGTCATATCCGATGTAATAGTCTGCCAGGAAATCGGCATAGCGCAGCTTCATGGACGGCCAGCCGGCTTCCCCGCCCATCTGACCCTTCCGCTCAAAGAACGCGAGGGCGGTCGGAAGGGGGCTGTGGTCCGGCAGGGTGAACGGCCGAACCGTCACCGCGAGCTCGAACCGCAGGGGCTCGATGCCACGCGCCTCCACCTCGATTGCGCCGCGATACAGGCCGGGCGGCTGCGCCTTGGGCGCCCGGACCCGCACCCAGAACGCCTGCACGTCCCCCGCCGCAATGTCCACCGGCCCCAGGAAATTGAGGATCGGGTCCGGCCACCACCCCACGTACGGGTTGCGGTCCAGCACCCGGTACTGGGGCTTGTTCGTCGTCTCCACGTAGCCCATCACCTCGCAGTCAATCTGGCGCGCCGCGAAGACCGACCCGGTACCCGAGGCCAGGTCCCCCGCCACCCGCACCGAGACCCCCTCGAGCGCCCCGTCCGCCGCCAGAACCGCCACCTGGAAGCTCTCCTTCTCGTTCCGCGCCAGGCTCACGCCCCACGCGTTCGTGACGGTCAGGTCGAACGGCGCGTCGCGCGGCAGCAGCTTCTCCATCGCCGTGGCGAAGCCCACCCGCGGCCCGGCGTCCGGATGGCCCAGGCCCAGCCAGGCGGCCTGCGCACGGAACTCCGATTGGAGCCGCTCGCACGCGCGCGGCAAGGGCTCCAACGCTGCGCCCCACGCGTCGAGCAACGCCGGCGTCGCCGGCTCCTTTCCTGCCGCCGCCCGCACGGCCTGGATGCGCGCCTCGAGCGCGGCCGTCGCCGACGCCGCCCGCCGGCGCAACGCCGGCGCCGCGCACAGGGGTTCCAGAGCCCGGCGGCTCTCCTCCAGCAGCCCCAGGCACTGTTCGCACCGGCCGATCGTCATCTCGGCCAGTTGCGTCATCAACGCGGACGACGGCGCGGGGGGCGGCACGCCTTCCGGAAGCAGGGCCACGCGGTCAATGTGGACCCGTATCCCGCGCTGCGCGCCGGACAGGGTGAATCGCAGCGCCTCCACGCGGTCGCGCGCGCGGTTCCCGAAGACGTCAGCCAGCCGCACGACGACCTGGCGGTGCCCGTAGGCGGGCACATCCAGAGTCTCGCGCATCCTGCACACGTCCTGGTTCTGAATCACGGCCAGTCTAAGAGTAGTGTGCTCCTGGTTGGGATTCGTGAGGTCAAAGGCCAGGCGATCGTACGCTTGCCAGTCGCGGATGGAGGGCGCGCCCTCGAACTCGAGCCGCAGCGGCGCCGGTGACGTGACGCACAAGGACGACCCGCCCGACGCGGCGAAGTCCGGCGACCGGCTCAGCGCGCCCTTCGAAGTCTTGGACAGGCGCCATGCCGGGAGGTCCGCGTCCGCCTCGAAATCGAACACCAGCACCGCCTGGTCCGCGCCCCCGGGGTCCGCCGGCTCGGCGGTGGCAACCGACAGGACGGCAGCCGCCAGTCCCGCTCCGAACACCGCGAGTGTCTGGTTCATGGCGGCTCCTCCCGTGGATCTGAACACGCGACCTGTTTCCGCTCCGGGTCCCGTTCGGCCGAGGCCGGCGCGCCTTGGCGGGCCGGCGTCACGGGGCCGCGGCGCGCGACGGCGGGCCGGGCTTGTAGGGCGTGGCCGCGCCGCCCAGCTCGAGCTGGGCGGCGTCCACCCAGATCCGGCCGTTCTTCGGGGTCACGGCAATCTGATCTTCCTCCTGCCCGGCCTTCCGGCTGCGCGGCCGGTCGAGCACGCCGGTTTCCCACTCGGGATAATAGAACCCGGGGTTGATCATCCCGATCTGGATCCGATTCTCCCCGGTTTCCAGGCCGGCCGGCAGGCGGAACGTCCACTCGAGCCGCTGCCAGTCGGTCCCCACGCGGGCCACGCGGCCGACGCCCCGGGGCTCGGCGCCGGC
>CAZUYI010000337.1:0-3289 GCA_964624095.1 uncultured Verrucomicrobiota bacterium
TTCGCTAAGGGTTCGGGTGTCAATCCAAAACGGCGATTAGGCTTGACGGCCGTCGGGCAAAATTGTATACAATTTTGACGGTATGGAAGGACTTTCCGGGACGGCGTGCCATGCTGCGGACCAAACTGTTCAAGGCCTTTGCGTGGCTGGTGGCGGGTTTTGCGGTGCTCTCGTCCGTGTTCGTGATCCGGGTCATCCAGGCGCGGATCGTGACCGAGGCGCAGCAGCAGGTGCGGCTGAACCTCGGCAGCGCCTGGGCGGTGTTCAACGGGCGGCTCCGGGACATCGAGACCGTGCTGCGGCTGCTGGCCGGCAAGAAGGAAATCGTCAGCCTCTGCGAGGCGCGGGCCTGGTCGGACGCCGAGATGCAGGGCCAGCTGGAATCCACGCGGGTGGCCTTCGGGCTCGATTACCTGGCGCTGCTTGACCCGGACGGCCGGGTGGTGATGCGCTGTGCCCCGCCGTATCACACGGGCGACTACCGCCAGGCGGACGCCGCCGTGGGCAGTGCGCTGCAGGGGACCGTCTGCATGGGGTTGGGCGTGCTGTCGGACGTCGAGCTGCGCCGCGAGGCGGACGGCCTGGCGGAGCGGGCCAGCCTGGAGCTCGATCCCACGCCCGGCAGCCGCCCGTCCCAGAAGCCGGTGGAAACGCGAGGCATGGTGATGAAGGGGGCGGTGCCGATCCGGCGGGGTTCCCGGGTGGTGGGCGTGCTGTACGGCGGCGTGCTGCTGAACCGCAACGAGGAGATCGTGGACCACATCCACGAGGTGGTCTTCCGCGATGCCTCCTACCATGGCGATCCGGTGGGGACGGCCACGATCTTCTTCGGGGACAGCCGCGTGGCTACCACCGTCCGGCTGCCGAACGGCAACCGGGCGCTGGGCACGCGGGTCTCGAAGCACGTGGCCGACCGCGTGCTCGACAACGGCCAGCCCTGGGTCGGCCGCGCCCTCGTGGTGGGCCGCTGGTCCCTGGCGGCTTACGATCCCCTGCGGGACGAGCGCGGCCGGGTGATCGGCATGCTGTACGTGGGCACGCTCGAAAAACCGTTCCGCGACCTGGAGCGCACGATCATTGTCCGCTATGCCGGGTTGTCGGCCCTGGCCCTGGCGGCCGCGCTGGGATTGGCCTACTTCTACGCCGCACGCCTCGCGGCGCCCACCCACCGCCTCGTGCAGGCGGCCGACCACATGCGGACCGGCACGCGCCCGGCGCCCCTGCCGCCGTTCCCGCATGCCTCCCACGAGAGCAACATGCTGGTGGAGGCCTTCAACCAGATGACCGCGGCGCTGGACGAGCGCGAACTCCGCCTGCTCGAGGCCAAGCAGAAACTCGAAGCCGCCAACCAGTCGCTCTCGTCCCTGAACCGGGCTTACATGGACATGCTCGAGTTCGTTTCGCACGAGCTCAAAAGCCCCATCGCCTCGATCCTCAACTACGTCTACCTGCTCAAGACCGCCAAGCTCGGCCCGGTCACCGACAAGCAGGCCAAGGCGCTGCGCGTCACGGACTCCAATCTCAAGCGCGTAGTGGAGATGGTGCGCCACTATCTGAACCTGTCGCGGATCGAAAACGGGGAACTGTCGCCCATCTCGACGCGGGTGGACGCGTGGAAGGACGTCGTGCAGCCCCTGTTGGACTCGTTCGAGGCCGACCTGCAGGCTCATCACATTCGGGTTGCAACGGCGCTCGAACCCGGTATGCTGCTGCGCGCGGATGTCAACCTGACCCGGGAAGTGTTCGAGAACCTCATCAGCAATGCCATCAAGTATGGCCGCGAGGGCGGCACGCTCACGCTGGCCGGGCGCCGGGCCGGGGAGCGCGTGGAATTCGCCGTCCGCAACGAGGGGGCGGGCATTCCCCTGGACCAGCTGAGCGCAGTGTTTCAGAAATTCACGCGGTTGACGGCGGACCCGGCCGTACGCGCCCGCAAGGGCACCGGGTTGGGCCTGTTTATCACGCGGGCTATCGTCGAGGCTCACGGGGGCACGATCGAGGTCGAGTCCCACCCCGGCGAGTGGATCGAGTTCCGGTTCACGCTGCCGCGCTGCAAGGAGGAAGGAACGTAAGCCATGCCGACTCCCATGGATCGCCTGCTGGACATGCGCCGCAAGGCCGTATTCCGGCTGTTCGAGGGGAAATACAAGGCCGGCCTGCGCATCACGGTGGGCTCTGCCACCTGCGAACACGCCGCCGGCGCCGAGGCCGTATTCGCCCGTTTCCGGGACCGACTCAAGGAAAGCGGCCGCACGGACATCGCGCTCAGCCGCGTCGGCTGCGCCGGCCGCTGCGACCTCGAACCCATGGTGACGGTGGTCGGTCTCGGGGACATCCCGGTGAAGTACGTGCACATGACGCCCCAGCGGGTGGACAAGGTGTTTGACGCCCACGTGCTCGGAGGCCAGCCGGTGGACGCCTATACCATGCAGTACCAGGCGGGGATCAAGCGGACCCGCATGGTCGTCAGCCTCTGTGGCGGGGCGCTCTGCCCCAAGGGGGCCGGCGCGCTCGAGCCCGCCTTTCTCAAGGCCCTGGCCGACCACGGCCTCTCGGAACACGTCTCCCTGACGCACTCGGCCTGTCACGGCCAGTGCGGGGAAGGCCCGATCGTATACGTGTATCCCGACCACCTGGTCTACCAGCGCGTGACGCCCGCGCTGGCCGAGCGCATCGTGCGCGAGCACCTGGTCGGCAAACAGCCGCTGCGCGAGCATCTGTGGACGGGCAGCCGGATCGCGAACCGGTTCGCGCCGCTCTACGGCGACGTGCATTTCTTCGCCAAGCAGATGCGCCTGACCCTGCGCAACTGCGGCGTGATTGACCCCGAGAGTGTCTACGAGTACCTGGCCGTGCGCGGCTACGAGGCCGTTGCCAAGGTGCTTACCGAGTGGAAGCCCGCCGACGTGATCCAGGCCGTGACGCGCGCCGGACTGCGCGGGCGGGGTGGGGCGGGGTTCCCCACCGGGCTCAAGTGGAAACTGGCGGCCGAACAGGTGGCCGACGAGAAGTTCGTCATCTGCAACGCCGACGAAGGCGATCCGGGCGCGTTCATGGACCGCAGCACGATCGAGGGGGATCCCCATACCGTGCTCGAAGGCCTGATGATCGCCGCCTACGCCGTCGGGGCGCGGCAGGGCATCGTCTACATCCGCGCCGAGTACCCCCTGGCCGTCGACCGCCTGCGGAAGGCTATCGAGATTGACCGCGCGGCGGGTTTCCTCGGCAAGAATATTTTCGGCTCCGGCATGGATTTCGACGTGGACGTCCGCCTGGGGGCCGGCGCCTT
>CAZUYI010000338.1:0-314 GCA_964624095.1 uncultured Verrucomicrobiota bacterium
GGCCGTCGTCATCCCGGTCGTACACCACGGCCTTCTTCTGGATGGACTCCTCGGCCGCCTGCCGGGTGAGGCGGATGCGCCCGGCGGCGTCTGCGGGGGTCGTGAGCACGGCGATCTCGAGGGCGTTGAGTGCCCGGCGGGCGTCCCCCTCGCACACCCGCGCCAGGTGCGCCAGGGCCTCCGGTTCGGCGTCCACGGGATGAGCGGCCAGCCCGCGCTCGTCGGCGAGGGCCCGGCGCAGGAGCGCGACCACGGCCTCCTCGTCCAGCGGTTGGAGCTCGAAAATCTGGGAGCGCGAGGTGAGCGGGCTGTTG
>CAZUYI010000338.1:324-3286 GCA_964624095.1 uncultured Verrucomicrobiota bacterium
GAAAAAGGGATTGTGCGTCGTGGCGCCGATCAGGATGACGGCGCCGTCCTCGACGAAGGGCAAGAGGATGTCCTGCTGGGACTTGTTGAAGTGGTGGATTTCATCAATGAACAGGATGGTCTCGATCCCTTCGCGCCGGCGCCGCTCGAAGGCGGCATTCAGCAGGTCGCGCAGGGCGGCGATGTTGGCCAGCACGCCGCTCGTCCGGACGAAGCGGCGCCGGGTGGTGCGGGCGATCACCTCGGCGAGCGAGGTCTTGCCGCAGCCGGGCGGTCCGTAGAGGATCAGGCTGCCGAGCCGGTCGGATTCAATGGCGCGCCGCAGCAGCTTGCCGGGCGCCAGCAGATGGTCCTGGCCGGCGATGTCCGACAGCGTCTGCGGCCGCATCCGGGCGGCCAGCGGCGATTTGGCGCCGGCCGGGCCCGGCTCCTGTGTCGCGAAAAGGTCCATGCCATCCCTCGTCCGGCCGGCAGCCGGCCCCAAAAAGAATGCCCCACCTTGGCCGTGACGGAGTCAATGTCTGTTCCGATACAACAAGGTGGGTGCTCTAGCGAACGGGTTCCCGGTCCCCTTGCGGGGCATCGGGTTGCCGCTCGATTCGAGCTCCCGCTGCACTTACTATTGGGTCAGAGATTAGGCCCGTTAGCACGCACCAGGCAGGGCATCCACGAGGGATCGGGCAAACTCCGCGCATGCGGAGCCGCCCGGGCAGGTTGTTAAAGAACAGATTGCGGACGGAGGCGCCACCGCGCCGCTGGCCGGGAACAACCGGGGTCCGGGCCCGGCCCGGCGCGCAAGCCGCCGCCCGGTGCTCCCAGCCCAACGGTCCACAGCACCACGGCCCGCGCGCCGTCGGCCGGCGCGCCGGCATACCCCACCGTCACAGGCATGGGCACCATGCCTGATAAGAATCGCAATACAGTTCCAACCCAGCCGGTCATGGATCCCAGCCTCTTGCAGCGCGCGGACCGCGTTGCCCGTTCCCGGGCTTCCGCGTCACTCCGCGCCGTCCCTGATCTCCACCGCCACTGCGCGTCGCAACCGATCCTTGACGGACTCGTGAAGCCGGTTGGCCTCCTCGTCCGTCAAGGTCCGATCCGCGGCGCGGTAGGTGAGCGAATAGGCCATACTCTTATGGCCGACACCCATCTCACCGCCGGTAAAGATATCGAAAAGCCGGACGGATGTCAACTCCTTTGGCGCGCCGGCCCAGATGGCGGCGACGAGATCGCCGTGCCGCACGGCGGCCTGGACTCGCAGGGCCAGGTCGCGGACCACGGCGGGAAAGACCGGAGGCCGCATGGCGGCCGGGACGGTGGCCACGCGGGCCAGGAGCGGGGCCAACCGCGCTTCGAAGACGGCCACGGGCGACGGGAAGCGCCATTCGCGGCGCAAGGCCTGGCGCACAAGCCCCATCACGCCGCAGGGAACGCCGTCCAGGGTCACGAGCAGGCTCCGGCCCGCCTCGAGGCATTCGGCGGCCGGCAGTCCGACGGGCCATTCCGCGGACGGCCCTCCGATCGGCTGGAAGCCCAGGCCGGCCGGCTCGCCGGGAGCGGGAGGCCGCTCGTCCACGCGGTAAAACAGGCGCCGGCAGAGCGCGCCCAGCAGGCCTTTAAGCTGAAGGAAGCGGTCGGCCTCCGAGGGCGCGGCGCCGCCGTCGAGGTCTGCGCGGCCGGCTGCCCCCATCAGGCCGATGGCCAGGCGTTCTTCCTCGAGGGGCGCGCCGCCGGGGCCGGGAAAGAAGACACGCCCGATCTCGAACAGGGCGGCGTCCGCCACCTGGCGCGCGCGGTTGCGGCCGAGGGTCTCGAGCATCTGGGGAAGGAGCCCGTCGCGCAGGATGGACTGGTCGGCGCTCACGGGGCGCGGCACGGCAATCCGGCGGCGCGAACAGCCCGGCACGCAGAGGGCCAGCAGCTTGTCGGACACGAGGCTGTAATTCATGATCTCGTTCAGGCCCAGCCCCACCAGCGCGTCCCGGCAGGCGTACTGGGCGCGGATGAACGAATCGTCCACGCCCGGCACGCGCCGAACGCAGGGCGCGGCGGCGGGAATCCGGTCCAGGCCGTGGAGGCGCGCCACTTCCTCGATCAGGTCCACTTCGGCCTCGAGGTCGGGCCGGAATCCCGGAATGCGCACGGCGCAGCCGCGCGGGCCGCATTCCGCCACGGGCAATTCGAGCACCTCGAACAGCCGGGTGATTTCCGCGTCCGGGATCGGCACGCCGAGCAGCGCGCGGACGCGCTCGAACCGGCATTCGACGGTGCGCTCGGGCGGCTCGGCCGGGTAGCAGTCCAGCGCCCCGGCGGGCCGGGCGCCGGCATGCGCCGCCATGAGCGCGGCAGCCCGGCGGCTGGCCCAGTCCACGCCGCGGATATCCACGCCGCGTTCGAAGCGGTAGGAGGATTCCGTGGAGAGGCCGAGCACCTTCGAGGTCTTGCGGATCAGCGAGGGCTGGAAGCAGGCGCTTTCGAGCACCACGGTGCGGGTCGTCCCGGAGATCCCGCTGCGCGCCCCACCCATGACCCCGGCCACGGCCACGGGCTCGCGAGCGTCGGCAATCACGAGCATCGCGGGGGTCAGGGCGCGCGGCCGCTCGTCGAGCGTGGCCAGGACTTCGCCCGGCCGGGCGCGGCGCACCTCGAGGCGGCGCCCCTCCAGCGACTCGCGGTCGAAGGCGTGCAGCGGCTGGCCGCACTCGAGCATGACGTAATTGGTAATGTCCACGAGATTGTTGATCGGCCGCACGCCGGCCCGCGCCAGCCGCAGGCGCAGGGCCAGCGGGCTCGGCCCCACCGTCACCTCCCGCAGCAGCCGGGCCGTGTAGCGCGGACAGCCGGCCGGATCGGACACGGCGGCCGCCAACTCGGCCTCGGGCGGCGCGCCAGGCTCCTCCAGGCGCACCTCGGGCAGCGTCAGGCGCAGCCCGTACAGCGCGGCCACCTCGCGCGCGATCCCG
>CAZUYI010000339.1:0-3285 GCA_964624095.1 uncultured Verrucomicrobiota bacterium
GCGCAGCGCTCGGCCACCTCCCGGCAGACGGCCGTCGAGCCGACGAGCGATACGCCCTTGACCGCGGGGTGCGCCATGAAGGCGTCCGCTACGGCGCGGTCCCCGTTCACCAGCCCGAAAACCCCGGGCGGGAACCCGGCCTGGTCCAGGTAGCCCGCGATCTGTTGCAGGGTGAATGGGACCTGCTTGGACGGCTTGATCACGAAGGTGTTGCCGGCGGCCAGCGCGTAGGGCAGGAACCAGAAGGGCACCATGGCCGGGAAGTTGAACGGGGCGATCATGGCGAACACGCCGAGCGGCAGCCGCAGCACGGCGCCGTCAATGTCGAACGACGCGCCGACAAGCGTGTCGCCCTGCTGCAGGATCGGCATGCCGCAGGCGGCTTCGCAGTTTTCGATCGCGCGCTTCATCTCCGCGCGGGCGTCTGGCAGCGATTTGCCCATTTCCCACGCAATCGTACGGGCGAGGGATTCCTCCTCGTCGCGCAGCCGCTGCGCCAGCCGGTACAGGGGCTGGACCCGGCGCGCCACCGGGACCCGGCGCCACGCGTCGTAGGCCGCGGCGGCCGCCTCGACCGCGCGGGCCGCCTCGGCGGGCGTCGAAAGGGGCACCTGGCCGATGATCTCGCCGGTGCTGGGATTGTCCACGTCCAGCCAGCCGGACGCCTCCGGCTCCACCCAGCGCCCGTCCCTGTAGTTCAACGCCCGTTTCTGACTCATCGCCATGCTCCCTTCTTGGGCCCGCCGGCCGCCGCGTCATGCCTTGTGCCACGTGCTCCTAATAAAGTCAACCGCCTGCCGCACGCCCGTCGGGCCGGCGCCGCCGGCCTCCTCGATGCTGATCCAGCCCGCGTAGCCCGCGTGCTTCAGGAAATGGAACAGCGCCCGGAACGGAACCGCGCCCCGCCCGATGACGGTCGGCTGGAACGCGCCCCGGGCCGCGGTGTCCGCCGCGTGCAGGCAGACCACCCGGTCATAGACGGCCTCGAGCACCGGCAGCGGATCGTCCCCGTAGGCCAGGGTGTTGGCGGTATCGAACAGCACCCGCACCGGGCTGCCGCGCAGGGCGCGCACCAGGTCCAGGAATACGCCGGTCGCGTAGGCGAAGTCGTAGTGATCCCAGATTCCGGGCTTGGAATGGTTCTCGAGGGCCAGGGTCACCCCGTGGGCCCGCGCGGAGTCCGAGGCCGCCTGCAGCCCGTCCGCCGCCCAACGGAGCCCGTCGGCGCGCCGCGTCTCGGGATGCGCCTGGCCGGCCGTCACCCGCACGATCCGGGCGCCGAGCAGTTCGGCCCGGCGGAGGTCGTGCCGCAAGGCGCCGGCCGCGCGCCGGCGCGCGGCCGGGGACGGATGGGTGAAGTCGGGATACGTGTTCAGGACCAGCACGCTCACGCCTTCCGCCTCGATGGCCCGGCGCAGCGCCCGGATCGCCGGGTGGCGCCGGCCCTCGAGAAACAGGCGGGAGAGGTCAATGGCATCGAGGCCCAGGCCGGCGGCCTCCGCCGCCCAGCGGGTGAGCGGCATCCGGCCGTCGAGCAGGGCCTTGAAATAGGAGACGGGCAGGCAGCTCAATGGGGGGGACGAAGCCATGGCTCAGGCAGGCGGGCGCGCGGATTCCAGGACAGTCCAGCCGGCGCACACGAATTGCGACAAGGTCCGCTGCGTCACGCCGTAGGCGATAAACTCCTCCGGGCGCAGGCCGTCGGGCTCGTACGCGCGCCGGAACTCCGGCAGGGCCGCCAGCCGCTCGAGTACGGGGGCCGGCACCGGCTTGGCGGCGCGGTCGCTCCGGCGCTCGAGCCCGGCCGTGCGCAACTGGGCCTGGATGCCGGGATGAATGGACATGACGAGCGCGCCGCCCGCCAGCCCGGCCATGTGGTGCGGGCCGCGCAGCGCGGCCACGATCAGCGTCGTGTCGTACCCGGCCTTCCGGCTCAGCTCGAGCGCCCGCTTGACCACCGCCAGGCCCGCCTGGCGCAGGTCGGACTCCGTCGCGGCGGCTGCCTGGTCCTGCGCCGATTCCCGCAGGTAATCGTCCAGGCGTCCGATCATCATGACCGGAAAGCAGCGGCCCGGCGCCCGGCCGGCAGCCCGCGCGCGCGCGGCGCCGAGCCGGTGCCGGCGCCCGATTTCCAGGATCTGGGCCACGGTAAAGCTGACGGTCATGGTGATCGTAAGCCCGCCCGCAATGCAGTCTTCGAGCACGTCGAGCCCGGCGGCGGTGGCCGGCAGCTTGACGGCGATGTTCGGCGCCCAGGTGTGAAACCGGGCCGCCTGGGCCGCCATCGCGGCCCGGTCGCCGGCATGCGACGGGTTGACCTGTGCGCAGACGTAGCCCATGCGGCCGTCCGTCCGGCGGTGCACCGGCTCGAACAGCCGGGCGGCGTACCGGACGACTTCCCGCAGGCAATACTCGGCTCGTTCGGCGGGAGCGGCGGAGGCCGGGAAGCCCGCCCACAAGGCCTTCCACTTGCCCGGCGTTTTGGCGAGGGTGGTGGCCGCGAGGACCGGATTGGTGGTGACGCCGCACGCGCCGTTGTCCAGCCCTTCGCGCAGTTCGTCGGGATCGGCCGAATCGTGCCACCAGGCGGTGGGCGTGTCGCGGGCCAGCCATTGCAGGTAAGGATGATCCATGATGCGGGCGCTTTCGTGGTTAGACGTTGAACCGGAAATGGCAGATGTCGCCGTCCTCGATGACGTAGTCGCGGCCCTTGACCTGCAGGTGTCCGCGCGCCTTGGCCTCGGCCTCGCTGCCGGCGGCAACGAGATCGTCGAACTTGATGACCTCCACCCGGATGAAGCCGCGCTCGATGTCGCTGTGCACCTTGCCGGCGGCCGTCGGGGCGGTGGAGCCCTTGCGCACGGTCCAGGCCCGAACCTCGTCCTTGCCCACGGTGTAAAACGACATGAGCCCGAGCGCGTCGTAGGCGGCCTGGTTCAGCCGGTCGAGCCCGGACTCGGAGACGCCGAGGTCCTTGAGATAGGCCTGGCGCTCGGCGGGCTCGAGGTCGAGGAGCTCCTGCTCGATGCGGCAGGACACGCGGAAGGCCGGCCCGGCGTCGTCCCCGGCCGGGGCGGCGAGCTGGGCCTCGTCCACGTTCAGTGCCCAGAGCAGCGGCTTGAACACGAGCAGGTTGAGGCTGCGGATGGCCTCAAGGGATTCCGGCGGGAGCGTTGGCCGGACCCAGGCCATGGTGCGCTCGATGGACGCGCGGACGGCGCCCAGCGCCTCGATTTCCAGGGCCTGCTGCGGCGTGTGGCCGGCGCGCTGCTCCTTGGCCAGGCG
>CAZUYI010000340.1:0-3270 GCA_964624095.1 uncultured Verrucomicrobiota bacterium
GTTCATGCGCAAGCACCCGGAGGTGTCGATCGTCGGGGTCATCCCGGAAGACGGCGGCGGGCTCTGCCACTGTGAGGCCTGCGTCCGGCTGGACGTGGAGAACGGCATTGACCCCGAGGAGCACACCCGGGACGTACGGTTTCCCACGGAGGGCAAGGGAAACCGGGCCAAGATCCGGCGCTACACGCTGCTGCTCAACGCGGTGGCGAAGGCCGTGCGCGAGGAGTTCCCCGACCGGCTCGTGGGCTACGCGGCCTACGTGGACCTGACCCCGCCGGACCCGGAGATCGCGCTCGAGCCCAACGTGGTACCGTGGGTGACGATGTACTGGTGCGACGGGGCGCGGCCCATCGCGCCGGAGAGCCCGTCGAAGATCAACCGGCTGTACTACGAGGTGCTGAAGCAATGGCGGGCACGGCACCGCGGCAAGGTGATCACCTATTCGTACTACATGGGGATGAACGCGCAGCGCGCGCTGCCGTACCCGCAGACCGAGGTGATCGCACAGGAATGGAAGCACCTGAAGGCGCTGGGGATTGACGGGGCCACGCTGCAGGAGCGGCCGGACAGCCACGAGCTGTATGCGCTGAACCTGATGGCGTTTGCGCGCTCGGCATGGGAGGACGAGGTGGACACGGACGCGCTGGTCGGGGAGTATCTCGAGGGGATGTACGGCGCGGCGGCGGGCGCGCTGCGTCCGATCTGGGACTCGTTCCACGAGACATGGCGGCGCGCGGCGGCAGATGCCGGCGCCGGGCGCTGGCCGGAGTTCAGCGCCAACCCGCATAGCGGGGCGGCGCTCACGCCGAACGGGCAGAACGTCGTGCTGCTGATCGAAGGGCTGGGCGCGGCGCGCCTGGACGAGTGCCTGAAGCAGGCGGCGGTACAGGCCTCGAACGAGCGGGAAAAGCGCCAGGTGGCGAAGCTGGCCCAGGCGGCGGAGTACTGGAAGGCGGCGGCGGCCTACTGGCGGCTGGAGCGCCGGGCCAGCGAGGCGGAGAAGGCCGGGACACAGGACGAGGCTGCCGCGCTGAAAGCGCAGGCCGGGCAACTGGCCAAGGACATCCTTGAGCAGGCGAAGCGGCTGCCGGCCGGCTGGATACGAATAGGGAAAACGTTTCCCTGATGGGCGGACAGTGGCCTGCGTATACAGGAACGAAACGAGCGATATGGCAGAGTTTACCCTCGGGCTGATCGGAACCGGCATCATCGCCGGGAGCCACGCGCGGGCGCTGCGGCTGCTGCCGCACATCCGGCTGATCGGCGTGTGCGAGCCGGACGCCGCCAAACGGGCGCGGCGGATGCGCGAGCTGGAGCTGACTTGTCCGGGCTATGACGAGCCGGGCCCGTTGTTGAGTGCGCGGCCGGACGTGGTGGTCATCTGCGCCCCGCACGGCCTGCACGCGCAGCTCGCGATCGAGGCCCTGCGGGCCGGGTGCCACGTGCTGGTCGAAAAGCCGATGGCCGTCAGCGCCGCGGACTGCGCCGCGATGATCGCCGCGGCGCGGCACTGCGGGAAACGCATCGTGGTCTCCGAGCAGTTGAGCTTCGCGCCCGGGCCGGTGTTGACCGGGCGCAAGTTCCAGGCGGGCCTGCTGGGCCGGTTCCTGATGGCCCACTCGTCGAGCGCGGGCTTCTATTTCAAGCCTACCCGGCCGGCCTGGTTCCTCGATCCGGCCTTGAGCGGCGGCGGTATGTTCATGAACCTGGGCGTGCACCGGCTGGCCGCCGTACGGGCGGCGCTGCCGGGCCTGGCGCCGCGGTCGGTCAGCGCGTCCGTTCCGCGCCACCCGGCGTATCCGGTCGAAGGATGCGGATCGGTCCTCGTGCGGTATCGGGACGGCGGCGCGGCGCATTACCAGTACCTGGGGTACTATCCGTCCGTGCAAGGCATCGGGGAATCCTACATGGCGTTCGAGGAGGGGCTGGTGACTTGGGACCAGACGACGTGGCGGATCATGAGCCGCGCGGGGACGGAACACACCGAGGCGCTGCCTCCGCCGCAGGATGGGTTCATCCCGGTGTACGAGAACGTGGGCCGGGCCGTGCGCGGCGAGCCGTATGCCCCGCCGCCCGAAACCTACGCCGAGGATATCGCCATCGTCGAGGCCGCCTATGCGAGCGCGCGGGAGGGCCGGGAAATCGCGCTGCCGCCGACCGCCTCCTGAAGAATGACCGGGGCCGGGCGGAGAGCCCGCCCCTGCGCAGCACGGAGAGCCCCATGAAACTATGCCTGTCCGGGCGGCTGGTCGAAGCGATGCTGCCGCGGCCCTCCCTCGATGAGTTCTTTACCCTGGCCGCCGGCGCGGGATATGACGGGGTGGGCCTGAGAACCTGGCAGCTGGCGTCAGCCGAGTTCGAGGCCCTGGCGGATGTCCTGGAAAAACTGATGGAGACCACCCGCCTGGCCGTCTTGACGTTCGGGCCTCCCACGGCGGCGCCCGGCGACTGGGCGCGCACCGTGGCCCTGGCCCGCCGGCTCCACGTCCGGGTCCTGCAGGCCGGCCTGCCGATCCCCGACCTCAACGGGCGGGCGGTCTCCCTGGATCCGGACATGCGGATCGGTCCGCAGATGCACACGGGCGGGCCCTTCGAAAACGTGGCGGCGGCGGCCGGGGAACTGGCCCAGGCCACCGATCCCCGGGTGGGGGTCATCGCGGAGCCGGCCAATCTCCTGCTGGCCGGCATGACGGACTGGCCGGCCGGTTTCCTGGACCCGTTGCGGGGCCGGATCATCGGCTGTCACCTGCAGAGCCTCGAACTGGCCGACGCCGGAGCGGAAGGGGCGCGCCGGCTGGTCCTCCGGGACGGCACGCCGCGATACTACCGGCGCGTGGCCTTGCGGGACAACCGGCAGATGCGCCTGGGCGACTTTCTTCGGGAGGTACGCCGGGCCGGCTACAACGAGTTCATCAATGTGATTGACCCGGCCTGGCCCGGCGTCCCGATTGAGCGGCAGGCGGCGGAGACCGCGCGGACGCTGCGCCACTTGATGGAGTGATGGATTGAAGCCCGTCAAAAAAGAAAACGAGAACGCGTACGGCAACGGAGACAACGTCTTCCGTCACGAGGGAGACCCAGGAGAATCCGCCATGAACCCCGCCGCCCGCCGATTCGCGAACACCCGATCCATCCTGGCCGGTACCCTCGCCTGCGCGACCGGGGCCGCCGCCTCCGGCGCTCCCGCGCCCGGCACCTGGACGGCCGCGTCCGACGCGCCGCCGGCCATCGAGCTCGTGCCGCCGGCCTCGGCGCCGATGGAGTTCGCCG
>CAZUYI010000341.1:0-3251 GCA_964624095.1 uncultured Verrucomicrobiota bacterium
GACACCCGCCGCGCGGCCAAAAAACTCGCGGTTCGATACGACCAAAATCCAGGCTGCCCTGGATTTCCCCATCCGGCCCTGGCCCGCGGCGCTGGCCGAGTTCCTCGATAGCCCCTGACGGCGCGGTAGCGGCGGCTCAAGGCCGCGCGGCCAGGCATTCGCGCACGTACGCCACGTCCGCGGCGACCAGTTTCTGCGTCGCCTTGAGGTTCGAGGTGACCTCAAAGAAGTACGCGCCGTACTCGGCATGCAGGCTGATCGGGTCGGCATACCCGGCCGCCTTCAGGGCGTACAGCACCTGCGGCACGTCCAGCATGCCGTCGCGCAGCGGCACCCAAGCGGCGCGCCAGGTCATCCGGCCCGTGGCGGGATCCGTCAGGTTCATGTGGCGCGGGCTCTTGAAATTGACGCTGTGGCAGTAAGGCCCCATGAGCGTCAGCGCGCAGCGGGGCGGCTCGCCGGACAGCGTGCAATGTCCCGGATCGTACTGGATGCCGATCCAGCGCGGATCGCAGTGCTCGATGGCGCGCAGGAGCGAGCTGATATTCACCGCCATCCGCGTCCCGGAATGATTCTGGATGCCGCCGGCCACGCCATGCCTGGCGAAGAGCGCCTCGAGACCCTTCAGGTTGCGGCGGGCTTCGTCGTATACCGGGCGGTAATCCGTGATGCGGTTGAACGAGTAATCGGCAATCCGGATTTTCCGGATGCCCAGCTCGGCGCAGCAGGCCACCAGCCGCTCGGCTTCGGCATCGGCCGTCTTGAGCTGCGTCACCAGCCGCGTGAGGCGCAGGCCGTGGTCCTCGAAGATTTTTTTCCAGCGCGGCAGTTCCGCTGGCCCGTTGGCGTGATCGAGCGTATCGCCCGGGCGCACGGGCAGGTCCACCCCGTCGAATCCCAGCGACTTCAAGAGCGGCGCCTGTTCCTCCGGCTTGAGATGCGAACACCACTTGCTGAATGCAATCAGTGGATACATGGGGCCTCCTGGTTCCCGGTTTCACGGGCAAACGCCGGCTCGAGAGGGGCTCCGCGGCCCCGCCCCGTTGCCCGGCCTTGTCGTTGCGGCGCGAACGGCGCTGTGCTACCAGCGTGTGCTGGAGGCCGGCGGCTGGCGCGCCCGCTCCTCCGGCATGTACAGCAGGCGGCACGGGTCCGTCATGATGCTGAAGGGATAGGTCACCACCCCTGCCGGCACCTTGATGGTCAGGCCATTCGGCGTTACGGCCTCGAGCACGCCCGTCACAGACTCGCGCCGGCTCTTGAATTCGATGGTGATTGTCTCGCCGACCTTGGGCGGCTCCTTCTGGATCCCGGCCGGCGTCTGTCCGGAACTTGCCGGCGTGGTCGCGCCCGCCGTCGGCCGGGCTGCCGAGGAGTCGTAGGTGGTGGCCGCGTATGACCCCGAGGAATAGGACGGCGCGGAGTACGAGGAATACGAGGCGTACGAAGATCCCGTGCTCGTATACGACGGCGAACTGTACGTGGCATACGAGGACCCCGTGCTCGTATACGACGGCGCACTGTACGAGGCGTACGAGGACCCCGTGCTCGTATACGACGGCGCGCTGTACGAGCCGTACGAAGATCCCGTGCTCGTATACGACGGCGCGCTGTACGAGGCATACGAGGACCCCGTGCTCGAATACGACGGCGCGCTGTACGAGCCGTACGAGGACCCCGTGCTCGTATACGACGGCGCACTGTACGAGCCGTACGAGGAGTACGAAGCCCCGGTGCTCGAATAGGATGGCGCGGAGTACGAGGCAGTGGTCTCGCTCGTGGTGGTGGTTTCAGCGGGCTTTGCCGCAACATCCGTGGCAGCATGGTCCGCGTCGTCTTCCACGGGTTCGCCCCAGCGAGTCGTCTTCTTGACGTGCTCCGTCGTTTCTCCGACTCCCGGCTTGGGCGCCGGCCGCTCATGGCCCAGCACGACCCACAAGCGGGTGCCCAGCTCTTCCATGACATCCGTCAACATCCCGGGCACTTGGCGCAAGGCCATCACGATTCGCGGGCGAATGTGCAGGAGAATATCGTTGTCTTTCCGATACTTCTGATAGAAATACACGCCAATAAAGATCAGCAATACCAGGGACAGCACCATGCGAAGGTGCCCGCCGACGCGGCTCATCCAGCGGCCGATCCAGAGCGGCTGGCGTTCCGACGGCTCGCTGTCGGACACAACCGGGACGAACGCCTGGGCGGCGGCCCGCGCTGCCCAGGGCTGCGGGACGGGCGCGTTCGGCGCCGCGTCGTCAGGCTCGCGGCCGGCGCCGGCCGGCGCCGCACCCTTGGAAACCCGAAGCCGGATGGATGCCAGCCGGCCGCAGAATCCGCAGTAGCGCGCTTCGGGCTGCATGGGCTTGCCGCAGTGCCGGCACACACGGTCATCGGGCGTTTCACCCCGCGGAGCGCCCTCGCGCGGAGCAGCCGGCTCGAGGTTCTTGATCTCGGCCAGCACCTCGTCCCAGGTCTGCGGCCGCGCCGCGGGATCCTTGGCGGTCATCCGCACGAGCAGTGCGGCCAAGGCCGGCGACAGCTCCGGATTCAAGGCGCGCGGATCGGGATACGGCTCCTTGACCTGGCGGTCCAGCGCCTGGTCCGGGGTACCGTCCCCGAACGGGAGCCAGCCGGTGGTCATGTGGTAGAGCGTTGCGCCCAGCCCGTAGATGTCCGTGCGGGAGTCCAGCGCCACCGAGCCGCGAACCTGCTCGGGCGCCATGTAGTTGGGCGTGCCCGTCACGATCACGGCCCCGGACGCGGAGCGCACGTGGGTGGCGATGGACTTGACGGCATGGGCCAAGCCGAGGTCGGTCAGCTTGATCGTGCCGTCGCCGTCCACCATGATGTTGTCCGGCTTGACATCGCGGTGAATGATCTGCGCCAGGCCCCAGGCATAGTTCAGGGCATCGGCTACGGCGCGCGCCACGATCAGGGCATCGGGCTCCGGAATGAGCCCCTTGCGGCGCAGCCATTCGCCCACCGAGTAGCCGGACACGTATTCCATCACGAAATAGTAGCGCTGCCCGTCCTGGGATTGACCGAAATCGTAGACCTGCACAATCCCGGAATGCTTGATGGCGGCCGCCAGCCGGGCCTCGGCCTTGAACAGATGCACGTCCTCCGGATCGCGCGCCAACTGCTCGGACAGGACCTTGATGACCACGATCCGGTTCAGCGAAATCTGCTCGGCTTTCCAGACTGAGGAGGTGGCCCCGGCGCCCAGTTTCTCGAGGGCGGCGGACATGGCCGCG
>CAZUYI010000342.1:0-3229 GCA_964624095.1 uncultured Verrucomicrobiota bacterium
GTCCAAGCTCACCTCCACGCGGTCGGGCGTCACCTGCACCGCGCGCACGGCCCGCGGGGCGCGCACGGCGTCCGGCGAAATCTCCAGGATGCCCGAGCCGGCAATGCGCGCCGCCGGCACCGCCACGACGGCCCGCAGTTGCTTGGCGTCCAGGAGCCGCAAGTCCTGGTCGGCCCCCCGGAAGGTCACCCGGACGCTGCCCACCGACTGCCGCATGACCGCCCAGCCGTCCTCGACCCGGATTTCGAGCGGGACATCCGGCACGGCGAGCTCGTAATTGATGGCCTCCTGGATGGCCAGCCAGCAGATCGCCGCCGCCAGCAGCGCCAGAAGCTTCAGGCCCAGATTGTTCAGGAACGGGGCTTTCATGTCGGCGCATTCCGATCCGGGGCCCGGCCCGAGGCGCGCCGGGGCCCCCGCTCCCGCAGGCGCCGGAGCCACTCGTCCACCTGGCGTCCCGTTTCCTGGAGCCGGGTCCAGCGGGCAACCGGGGCCGGGCCATCGAGCAGCCGCGCCAGCATCGGGTGCAGGTCCGCGGCCTCAAGGTTCTGGAACAGGCGTCCTTCATGGCACACGGAAATGGCGCCTGTTTCCTCGGACACAACCACGACGACGGCGTCGGTCTCGTCGCTCAGCCCAATGGCCGCCCGGTGCCGGGCTCCCAGGTTCTTGCCGAATTCCTGCCGCTCCGTGAGCGGGAACATGCAGCGCGCGGCCACGATCCGGCCGTCCGCGATGACGACGCCGCCGTCGTGCAGCGGCCCATGCGGCGTGAACAGGCCCGCCAGCAGTTCGGGCGTCACGGCGCTGTCGAGCCGGATGCCGGTTTCCTGGACCAGGCGCGTGCCGATGGACTGCTCGACGGCGATCAGCGCCCCGGTCTTGTGCCGCGCCAGGCTGTCAACGGCACGCACGAGCCGGTCGGCCAGCGTCTCGCGGGCCAGGCTGGCGCCGAACCGGTGCCGCTTGCCGAGCTCGGCCAGGGCATGCCGGATTTCCGGCTGGAAGATGACGATCACGGCCACGGCCAAGTATACCGAGAACCCGCTCAGGATCCAGTTCAAGGCGTCGAATCGGAAGACGCGCGTGACGGCGAACAGCCCGATGAACACCAGGGTCAGGCCGGCCAGAACCGGCGCGCCCCGCGTGCCCTTCAGAAACACAAACAGATAATACCACAGCACCGCGAGGCACAGGATCTCGATCCAGCCGTTGAGATCAGGAATGGCCACCGGACTCCACACGGCGTTTCTCCTTCCACAGCGCCCCGAGCACCCGCATCGCGTCCCGGGTCTCCCGGACATCATGCACGCGCAGCACCTGCGCCCCCTCGCCCACGCAGAACGCCGCCGCCGCCAGCGTGCCGGCCAGCCGCTCCGCCACCGGCCGGCCGGTCAGGGCCTCCAGGAACCGCTTGCGGGACACGCCCACCACAAGCGGCCGCCCGAGGCGTCGCAGCGCAGCGAGCCCGGCCAGCAGGGCCACGTTGTGGGCGGCCGTCTTGCCGAATCCGATGCCGGGATCCACCGCCAGCGTGGCGGGATCGAGCCCTTGCGACTCCGCCCAGGCGGCCCGGGCCTCCAGATAGTCCCGCACCTCGGCCACGACATCCCCATACACCGGGTTCTGCTGCATGGTGCGGGGAGTCCCCTGCCGGTGCATCAGGATCACCCCTGCCCCATACGCCCGCGCCACACCCGCCAGGCCGGGATCCGCCTCGAACGCCGAGATATCATTGATCGCGTGGGCGCCGGCGGCCAGGGCCGCCTCGGCCACCGCGCGCTTCGTCGTGTCCACCGACAGGACCACGCCGCCCCGCCGGGCCAGGGCTTCGATCACCGGCACCACCCGCTCGCACTCCGTGGCCGCCGGGACCGGGTCCGCTCCCGGCCGCGTGGATTCGCCGCCCACGTCCAGCAGGTCGGCGCCGTCGCCAAGCAACTGCTCCGCGTGCGCCACGGCCCGGTCCGGGTCGGCATACCGGCCGCCGTCGGAAAACGAGTCCGGCGTGACGTTCACAATGCCCATGACCAGCGGCGTTCCGTCCAGCCGGAATACCCGGTCCCGGCACCGCCATTCCGCCGCGCACGGCGCCCCCTGCTCCGCTCCCGCCGTCATCGCCTTTCGCCGGCGTCATGCCGGCTCCTGTTCCCTGCCCCCCGGTCCACCCCTATGCCGCGCCGCCGCCGGCCGGCGCGGCAGCCGGCGCGGCAGCCGGCGCGGCGGCCGGCGCGCGCTCGGACTCGGGACGCAGCCGGCCGTGCTGGACGATATCTTCAATATCGCGGTCGTCGAGTGTCTCGCGCTCGAGCAGCGTCCGGGCAAGCAGATCCAATTGGTCGCGGCGCTGCTGCAGGATGGCGCTGGCCCGGTCATAGCCTTCCCGCAGCAGGGCATTGACCTCGGCGTCAATGCGGCGCGCGGTATCCTCGCTGAAATCCTGGTTGCGCGCCACTTCGCGGCCCAGGAACAGCAGTTCCTCCTGGGTCCCGAACGTCTGGGGCCCGAGCCGCTCGCTCATGCCCCAGTTGCAGACCATGAGCCGGGCCAGGTGCGTGGCCTGCTTCAGGTCGTTGCCGGCGCCGGTGGTCAGATCTCCGAAGACCAGCGCCTCGGCCGCGCGCCCGCCCATCATGCCCGCCAGGGTACCTTTCAACTTGATCAGGCCTTCGGTGTAGCGGTCCTTTTCCGGGAGCTGCAGCGTGGCGCCCAGATAGGCCGTGCCGCGCGGAATGATCGTGATCTTGTGCAGCGGCTCGCTCTTCTCCACGTTCAGCAGCACAAGGGCGTGCCCCGCCTCGTGATAGGCGGTCAGCCGCTTGGTCTCGTCGTCCAGCACGCGGCTGCGCCGCTCGCGGCCCCAGCGCACCTTGTCGCGCGCCTCCTCGAGATCCTGCATGCCGACGGCCTGTTTGCCCTCGCGCGAGGCCCGCAGCGCCGCTTCGTTGATCAGGTTGGCCAGGTCCGCCCCAGAGAACCCGGACGTGCCCCGCGCCAGCCGCTTGAGATCGGCGTCGCGGGCCAGGCTGACCTTTGCGGCGTGGATTTTCAGGATGGCCTCGCGCCCTTCGAGCACGGGCAGGTCAATCACGATCTGGCGGTCGAACCGGCCGGGCCGCAGGAGCGCGGGATCGAGCACATCCGGCCGGTTCGTCGCCGCGATGATGATCACGCCGTCCTGCGTCTCGAAGCCGTCCATCTCCACGAGCAGCGCGTTCAGGGTCTGCTT
>CAZUYI010000343.1:0-3198 GCA_964624095.1 uncultured Verrucomicrobiota bacterium
GCTGCGGCGGCACGTCGAGATGGACCACGCGGGACAGATACGCCAGCGTGTTCGGATTCATGTCGGCTGCATAGTACACGGGCGCGCCCTTGTGGTACGGGCAGGTCCAGGGGCAGCCTTCCGGGGTCGGCGTCTTTTTTTCGATCACATGCTTCCAGTGGGCATAGATATGCCAGTCGGGCAATCCGGAGTTATAGACGCCCGCCGCCGGAACGCCTTCCGCGATCAGCGCTTCGACGAAGGGTTGGACCCGCTCGCTCCTGTCAAGGAAGAACATCACGCAGATTCCGGTGTCGCCGTCCGGGTCGTGGACCGGCCGGAGCTTGATCCCCGGGGTGTGCTTGATCTGGTCGAGTATCCGGCGCTGATTCCGGCGCATGCGGGTCAGGAGCCCGTCGAGTTTGTGCAGCTGCGCCAGTAGGACGGCGCCCGTCAACTCGCTCATCCGGTAATTGACCCCGCAGAACAGTTCGCCCTCGTAGCGCTGCGCGGCAAACCGGTTGGGCCGCCAGCACGCTGCCGTGTCGTGGTATCCCATGCAGCGGTCGTAAAGCCGCGGGTCGGCGGTCACCACCATGCCCCCCTCCCCCGCGGTGATCGTCTTGTGGTACTGGAACGAGAAACAGCCGCAGTCCCCGAACGTGCCCAGCCAGCGCCCCTTGTACGTGCCGCCCGCCGCCTGCGCCACGTCCTCGATAACCTTGAGATGGTGTTGTTTGGCCAGCGCCATGAGCCGGTCCATGTCGCAGGGAACCCCGCGCATGTGCACGACCAGCATGGCCTTGGTCGAGGCGTTGATCTTCTTCGCGGCATCCGCGGGATCCAGGGTCAGCGTTTCGTCCACCTCGACAATGACCGGGATGGCCCGCGCCGCGACAATGGCGGCGCACGAGGCAAAGAACGTGTAGCCGGGCACCAGCACCTCGTCCCCCGGCCCGATGCCACAGGCGACCAGGGCCGTGATCAAGGCCGCCGTGCCGCTCGTGACGGCCAGCGCATGGGGCGCGCCGGCCTTCCGCGCGAATTCCTGCTCCAGTTGCGCGACCTTGGAGGCGGCGCCGTCCGGCCCGTAATAGCGGAACAGGTACTTGTTCTCCAGCACCTCGAGAACCTGCCGCCGCTCGTCCTCGCCGATTTCCAGGCCGCCGGGATACATCGGGACCGGCGGCGTGGTCTTGGTTTGAGGTCCCCCGTGCAATGCCAACCGCGTGTTCATGGTTCCACTCCAGTCCGTGACACGCCGGATGCAAACGCCTGACATCGCTGCGCACCGGCTGAACGCAGTGTCACGCGGCGCACCTTAGCCCACCGTCGCGGCGGCGTCAAGTCCAATGGCCGGCGGCCAGCATTCACGCCACGACGCCCGGTCGGCGGCCAATGAATGCGTGACAGGTTGGCGCGGACCGGGGTAGAGTTCGGGGCCGGGCGGACGGCGCGCCAGCCGCCGCCCTCGAAGGACACTCATGAACGCGGACACCCTGCTGCCGGTCCTGCACGCCGCCTTCGCCAGGCGCTACGGGCGGGGACCGGAGGTCACGGCCCATGCGCCCGGCCGCGTCGAGGTGCTGGGCAATCACACCGATTACAACGAGGGCCAGGTGCTATCGGCGGCCCTTGACGCGGGCACCTTCTTCGCGGCCGCCTCGCGTCCGGACGGCGTCGTGCGGCTGACCGCCGGCGACATCGAGGAAGCCGTTTCGTTTTCCGTCGCCGATCCGCGTTCCGGGACGCGCGCGCCATGGTCCAACTACGTGCGGGGCATCGTGGCCGGGCTTTGCGAACTCCGCCCCCTGCCCCACGGCTTCGACGCCATGTTTCTCGGGAATCTGCCGATTGGGGCGGGCCTGTCCAGTTCGGCGGCACTGGAAGTGTCGGCGGGCCTGGCCCTGGCGCGCCTCTACGGTCTGGCGGTGGAGCCGCTGGCCCTGGCGCGTATCGGGCAGGCGGCGGAGCACCGGTTCGCGGGCGCGCGCTGCGGCCTGCTGGACCCGTTGACCAGCCTCTTCGGCAAGGAGGGGCATCTGGTGCTGACCGATTTCCGTTCCCTGCACGTCAGCCATGTTCCGTTCGGCGCCGGAGCGGTATTGCTGCTGTGCAACACCCACACCCGGCACGCGCACGCGGAAGGCGGCTATAACCGGCGTCGCGCGGCCTGCGAGAGGGCTGTGGCGCATTTCGCGCGGCGGCTGTCCCATCCGGTCTCGGCGCTGCGCGACGTGAGTGCGGACGAGTGGCGGGCACACCACGCAGGCCTGCCCGCGGCCATTGCGCGCCGCGCCGCCCACCCCATCGGCGAGCACGAGCGCGTGCGCCGCGGCGCCGCTCGGCTGGCCGCCGGCGACCTCGAGGGGTTCGGGCGCCTGATGTTCGAGTCGCACGAAAGCTCCCGCGCGCTGTTTAAAAACTCCTGCGCGGAGCTGGATGCCGTGGTGGACGCGGCGCGGCAGGCGCCCGGAGTGCTCGGCGCGCGTCTGACCGGCGGCGGATTCGGCGGCAGCGCCGTGATCCTGGCGCGTCCCGCGCAGGCCGAGGCGGCATCCCGCGCCATTGCCGACGCGTTCGAGCGGCGCTTCGGGCGCCGCTGCTCGGTGCGCGCGTTCCGCCCCGCGGCGGGCGCGCGGCTGGTGTACGACCTGCACCCGCCTCCCGGCGGAACGGCGTCCGTGCGGCCGTGATCCGCGGGTCGCCCCGCCACCGTCGTGCACCCCAGGATAAACGGTTGGTAAGAATCCGTGACGTACACAGGGGGAAGCCCGTCAAGACGTTTTCCGCCTTGACCCGCACCGGGTAGCGCGGTAAAGAAGTCGGCTGTGAACACACGCGGCATTCTCTGCACTCCTTGTCCGGGCGCCTTGTCACACGCGGCGCCTCGCATCCCATGACACATTCCGCCACCGAATCCTTTCTGACCGCGCGCGACACCCTACGAGGACGCCTGCACCGCGTTCCGCTGGCCGGACCTGACGCACTTCAACTGGGCGCTGGACCATTTCGACGTCCTGGCCCGCGGCAATGGCAGGCCGGCCCTCATCCTGGCGGACGGCGCCGGCCGGGAGTCCGTCATCAGCTACGAGACGCTACGGCGCCGGTCGAACCAGGCGGCCCATTTCCTGAAGAACCTGGGCGTGGAAAAAGGCGATGTGATCCTGCTGATGATGAACAATTCCGCGGCCTTGTTCGAGGCCTTCCTGGCCTGCA
>CAZUYI010000344.1:0-3197 GCA_964624095.1 uncultured Verrucomicrobiota bacterium
TAGAGTTCGGCCGCGTGGTCGCGGGTCCAGCGTTCGAGCACTTCGGGTTTCATGCAGGGGCCTCCCGGGCCCGCCCGGCGCCCGGCGCCGCGCGGAGCGAGCGCGTTCTTTATACACGCGCGCCCATCGCCGCCGCAAGGCTTTTATGCGGGCGGCCCCGGCACGCGCACTCCGCGCTTGCGTTGTGCGACGCGGCGCGTACCATGCGCGGCTTGTGAACCCTCCCTGGATTCGTCCCGCCGCGGCCGCCGCCGCGCCCCTGGCTCTCGCCATGGCCATTTTCGGCTGCCTGCGAATGCGTCCGCCCGCCGCAGCGGAACCCGGCGGCGCGCCGCCGGACCCGCCGCGCCCGGCGCCGGCCGCCACGCCGTTTGCCGGGCTGCGCCCCCCGACGGACCACCCGCTGGACCGCCCCGAGCCGCGCGCATTCCAGCCGACGGCCTCGGGCCGCCCCGAATCGGCGCTGTACGGCTCGGTGCGCACCGCCCGGCGCGGCCGCTCGCTGGAGGCGTCGTTTCACGAAGGGCTGGATATCGCCCCGGCGCATCGCGACCCGGCCGGCCGGCCGCTGGATCCCGTGAGGGCCGTGGCGGACGGCACGGTGGCCTATGTGAATCCGGCGGCGGGAATGTCCAATTACGGCCGCTACGCCGTCCTCCTGCACGCGGCGCCCTCGGGCTCGGTCTACACGCTCTACGCGCATCTGGCGTCCTGCGCGCCGGGACTGGCCCCGGGACTCGCCGTGCGGGCGGGGGACGTCATTGGGCGGCTCGGCGCGACGGGCATCCCGGCCATTCCGCGGGAACGGGCCCATCTCCATTTCGAGATCGGCCTGGTTCTCAATACACGGTTCGGGGCGTGGTCTCGGGCCCGCCGCCTGAAGCCCTGGCACGGCGCGTACCACGGGTGGAACCTGGCGGGCGTGGACCCGCTGGCCGTCTACGAGGCGCATGCCCGCGCACCGGGCTTCGATGTCTTCGAGCAGCTGGCCGCGATCCCGGTGGCGTTCGAGGTTCTGCTCGCGGCGCGGCGCCGCCCCGAGTTCTTCGATCGCTACCCCGGCCTGTGGGACGGTCCGCCCGGCATCGAGGGCGCGGTCCGCGTCGCGGTGTCCGAAGGCGGCGTGCCGCTCCGCGGCCGCGCCGCCACGGAGGAGGAACGCCGCGCGCTGGCGGGTCGTTCCGCCCGCGTCGTGCGCGTGGATCGCGACACGCTCGGCCGCAATGGCCGGGGACTGGTCCGGAACCGGGCCGGCCGCTGGGAACTCGGCGCGGCCGGCGAGCGCTGGCGCGAGATCCTGGTGTACTGACCGGCGCCTCAGATATCGTAGTAGAGCGCGAACTCCCAGGGATGCGGGCGCAGGTCCATGGCCAGCACCTCCTTGCTCATCTTGTAGGCAATCCAGGTCTCGATCACGTCCTGTGTGAACACGTCGTGCTTGAGCAGGAACCCGTGGTCCCGCTCCAGGGCCTTGAGCGCCTCGCGCAGCGAGCCGGGCGTCTGCGGCACCTTGGCCAGCTCCTCGGGCGGCAGGTCGTAGATGTCCTTGTCCAGCGGCTCGCCGGGATCGAGCTTGTTCAGAATCCCGTCCACCACGGCCATCAGGATGGCCGCAAAGGCCAGGTAGGGGTTGCAGCTCGGGTCCGGACACCGGAACTCGATCCGCTTGGCCTGCGGCGAGGCCGAGACCATCGGCAGCCGGATCGCCGCGCTCCGGTTCCGGCGCGAGTAGGCCAGGTTCACCGGGGCCTCGTAGCCCGGCACCAGCCGCTTGTAACTGTTGGTCGTCGGACTGGTGAACGCCAGCAGGGCCGGCGCATGCTTGAGCAGGCCGCCGATGGCATACATCGCCGTGTCCGATAGCCCGGCATAGCCCTCCCCGGCAAACAGGTTGCGCTCGCCTTTCCAGAGCGAAAAATGCACGTGCATCCCGCTGCCGTTGTCCCCGTAAATCGGTTTCGGCATGAAGGTGACCGTCTTGTTGTGCCGGCGGGCGACGTTCTTGACAACATACTTGTACTTCAACATGGCGTCGCTTGCCGCCAGGAGCGGGGCGAACCGCATGTCAATCTCGCACTGCCCGCCCGTGGCCACCTCGTGGTGGTGGGCCTCGACGGGTACGCCGACCTGCTCGAGCGTCAGCACCATCTCGCTGCGGATGTCCTGGAGCGTGTCGGTGGGCGGCACGGGGAAATAGCCTTCCTTGTATCGAATCTTATACCCCGAATTGGGATGTTCCGCGCGGCCGCTGTTCCATTGTCCCTCGTGGGAGTCCAGGCGGTAGGAGCCTTCGTGCGCGTTCTGGTCAAAGCGCACGTCGTCGAAAATAAAAAATTCCGCCTCCGGCCCGATGCAGGCCGTGTCCGCCAGGCCCGTCCCCCGCAGGAACGCCTCGGCCTTGCGGGCAATGTTGCGCGGATCACGGGTGTAATCCTCGCCCGTGATCGGATCGCAGATGTTGCAGAGCAACACCAGGGTCCGATGCGCGAAAAAAGGGTCTATGAAGGCCGTTTCCGGAACCGGCTTCACCAGCATGTCGGATTCGTTGATCGCCTGCCAGCCGCGAATGCTCGAACCGTCAAAGCCCAGCCCCTTCTCGAAGGTCCCTTCGGTCAGCTCACGGGCCGGCACTGAAAAATGCTGCCAGAGCCCCGGGAAATCCATGAAGCGTAAATCCACCAGCTCAATGCCTTCACGTTTAATCAGGGCGCAAATGTCGCCCGGTGTCCGGGGGCTTTCCATGGCTATCTCCTTTTAAGGCGTCGTCGTCGCGCGCGGGTCCCGTTCCAATGGTTTGTCTGCCTGTCGTAACGTCAACGTTATCCAATCTTAGCAATAACCGTGCCAATATCTTAAAAGCCTGTAGATATGGCCAGGAAACTGGCCCTTGACTCGCTGCCCCTATCCGTGATATTGATGGCGTGTTTCAAAAATGTTGTTTTTGTTGACTGAGTGATACAGAATTGTAATGATGCAACGGGTGCGGAGAGGTGCGTGCCGGATGGTGCCACCCGGTACTGGAGGCGGGCGGGATTGGTGATTGGGAAGGGATGGGAACTGCTTGGAGGTTTGGACGGGTCAACAACTCCAGTCGGATCGAGCACGTCCCGTGAGCTTGGCACGACAAGGCGACGCCGTTCATCCTGCCTGAGCGGCCTGCGGGACGGAAAGGAATCGCGTCGATGGATGCAGCAGCC
>CAZUYI010000345.1:0-2209 GCA_964624095.1 uncultured Verrucomicrobiota bacterium
AATCCCGCCCTCTCCGCCAGCGTTCGTCCTGACGGGCCGATGGGCGCCGGCGTGTCCGGACGGGAAGGCCCATGGAGGCAACCATCACAGAGCGGGCGCGACCCCTGCGTCTGGCGCTGATCCAGAACGATGCCGGGCCGGACCCGGCCGTGAACCTGGCCCGGCTCGAGCGCCGGATCGCGCGCCTGCCGGCCGGCACGGACCTGATCGCGCTGCCGGAAGTCTTTGCCGCGCGCGGGCACGACGACGACCTCCGCGCCGCGGCCGAACGGATTCCGGGGCCGGTCACCGGGCGTCTGGCGGCGCTGGCCGCGCGGCGGCGCGTGTGGGTGTTGGCCGGGAGCGTGCTGGAACGCAGCGGCGGCCGGATCTACAACACCAGCCTGCTGATTGACCGGCGCGGCCGGATTGCCGCCCGGTACCGGAAAATGCACCTGTTTGAAGCCGCGCTGGCCTCCGGCCAGGTGGTTCGCGAGCGGGACGTCTATGCCGCCGGCTCCATGCCCGTGATGGCCGACCTCGAGGGGTGGCGCTGCGGACTGGCCATCTGCTACGACCTGCGGTTCCCGGAGCTGTTCCGCTATTACGTGGCGCGCGGCGCCACGCTGCTGTTCCTCCCGTCCAATTTCACACAGCAGACCGGCCGCGCCCACTGGGAGACCCTGGTGCGGGCGCGGGCCATCGAGAACCAGGCCTGCGTCGTGGCGCCGAACCAGTGCGGGCGCAACCGGCGCACGGGAGTGGCCAGCTATGGGCATAGCCTGGTCATCGGGCCCTGGGGCGAAACCCTGGCGGCCGCCGGCACGCGGGAGACGACGCTCCGGACGGTGCTCGATCCGGGCGCGGTGCGGCGTATCCGCGACCGGATCCCCGCCCTGCGGCACCGGCGCCTGGCGCCGGTGCGGCCCATTGGCCGGCCCGCCCCGTAACACGCGCCCGTCCGCGCCGGACGGACGCCGGATAACAGGAGCACACATGACCGCCTTCGATATCATTCGCGACACCATCGCCCGCCATGCCGCCGAACTCAAGGAATTGGCCTTGCGTGTTCACCGCCACCCGGAGGAAGCCTTCCGGGAAGTGAAGGCCTGCGCCTGGCAGACGGACCAGCTGCGGCGCTGGAACTTCAGGGTGCGCACGCCGGTGGGCGGAGTGGCCACGGCGTTCCGCGCCGAGGCGGGTGCGGGCCGGCCCGCGTTTTGCGTGATGTCCGAATACGACGCCCTCCCGGGGCTCGGCCACGGCTGCGGGCACAACCTGATCTGTGCCGCGGCCCTCGGCGCCGGCGTGGCGCTCGCCCGCGCGCTCGACATCGAGCGAGGGCGCGGAACGGTCGTCGTGCTGGGCACGCCGGCGGAAGAATCCTACGGCGGCAAGGTGCGCCTGCTGGCCCGCGGCGCCATGCGCGGGCTCGAGGCCGCCATGATGGCGCACCCGTCGTCCCATACGCTGCCCGATGCCGGCTGCAACGCCATTACCCGGTTCCAGGTGACGTTCCGCGGCAAGGCCGCCCACGCGGCGGCCGCCCCGGAACAGGGCGTCAATGCCCTGGATGCCGTGCTCCTCGTATTCCAGGGAATCAATGCCTGGCGCCAGCAGTTGCCGGAACCGGCCCGCATCCACGGCGTGATTCACGAGGGCGGGCTTAAACCCAACATCATCCCCGAGCGCGCCGCATGCTCCGTCTACCTGCGGGCGCCCACCGACGACGGCCTGCGCCGCGCGCGGCGCCGCGCTCATGACCGGCGCCCGCGCCGAGATCAAGCCCTGGTTGACCCCGTACCGGGCACGTCGGCCCAACGCGCCGTTGAACCGGGCGTTCCTGGAGGACGCCGCGGCGCTGGGCTTGAATCCCCGGGCCACGGCGAGCCCGGGCCGCGCCTCGACGGATTTCGGCGACGTCTCGCAGGCCATGCCGGGCATTCATGTGTATTTCGGGATCGCGCGCGGCGTCGTGCCGGCCCATTCGGTGGCGTTCCGGGACGCTGCGGCAACGCCCTACGCGCTCGAGCAGATGCTGCGAGTGGCCGAGGCCATGGCGCGCGTGGGCTACCGCTTCCTGCGGGACACCGCCTTCCGCAGCGAGGTGCGCCGGGCCTTCGGCCCCGCGCGGCGCGCGGCGCCCGCCGCGTCGCCGGGAGGGCGCGCGGGCGGACATTTCGCTTGAGTTCGGGGCCGATTGGTTTTATACATTCCCGTCAAACGCCAG
>CAZUYI010000345.1:2219-3186 GCA_964624095.1 uncultured Verrucomicrobiota bacterium
GGCTGCGCCCGGTATGGAAAGGAACAGGCACTATGTCGGAAATCAGTCATGTGGCGGGTCGTGAGATTCTGGATTCGCGGGGCAACCCGACGCTCGAAGTGGAGGTGCGCCTGACGTGCGGGACCCTGGGCCGCGCGGCCGTGCCGTCGGGGGCCTCTACCGGCGAGAACGAGGCGCTCGAGTTGCGCGACGGCGACAAGGCCCGCTACGGCGGCAAGGGCGTGCTCAAGGCGGCCCGGAATGTGAACGACGTCATTATGCCGGCCGTCGTGGGCTTCGATGCCCTCGACCAGGTCGGGCTCGACCGGGCGCTGATAAAGCTCGACGGCACGCCCACCAAGAAAAAACTGGGCGCCAATGCCACGCTGGGCGTCTCGCTGGCGGCGGCGCGCGCGGCGGCGGAGTTCCTCGGTCAGCCGCTGTACCGCTACCTGGGCGGCACGAACGCCAAGGTGCTGCCCGTGCCCATGATGAATATCATGAACGGGGGCGCGCATTCCGACGCGCCGGTGGACCTGCAGGAATTCATGATCATGCCCAAGGGGGCGCCGTCGTTCGCCGAGGGCCTGCGGATGGGCGCCGAGGTGTTCCACGCCCTCAAGGGGATTCTCAAGGACCTGAAGCTCAGCACGGCGGTGGGCGACGAGGGCGGGTTCGCCCCGGCCCTGAACGACAATACCCAGGCGCTCGAGCTCATCGTGAAGGCCATCGCCAAGGCGGGCTACACGCCGGGCCGGGACGTGTTCATCGCGCTCGATCCGGCTGCCAGCGAGTTTTACGAGCCGGCCCGCAAGCGCTACGTGTTCAAGAAGAGCGACCGATCCGTGCACACCTCCGAGCAGATGGTCGAGTTCTATGCCGGGCTGGTGGCGCGCTATCCCATCCTGAGCATCGAGGACGGCATGGCGGAGTCGGATTGGTCCGGCTGGAAACGAATCACCGAGCGGCTGGGCAAGACCACCCAGCT
>CAZUYI010000346.1:0-2033 GCA_964624095.1 uncultured Verrucomicrobiota bacterium
GGAGGCGGTTCGCCGGGCCGGTCCGGCGCGTCCCGGGCATGGGAAACGGCTTCCGGCACGGACGACCGCGCCGCCTGGGGATAGCCGGCGTTGCCCGGGTTTGTCCAGAAATCGTCGCCCGGCCCCTCGACGCGGTCAATCGTCAGGCGGATGCTCCCAATGATGGGCGCCCGGGCCACGGCCTGGACGCAAAGGCAGCGGTCATCGTCCGAGATCCACACGACCAGCTTGCCCACCCGCACGAAGAGCCCGTGAAACGCGGCTTCCGGATCGAGCTTCAGCATGCGGACGCGGCCGAACCGGCCGATCGAGCGCTGCTCGATGGTCCGGGCCTCCACCAGCAGGTCGTAGAGTTTTTCGTCGGCCATCACCCGGAACTCGTAGTGCGCTCCGGGCTGGAACCGCTGTCCGCGCATGAAGAACATGAAGCTGACCAAGTCCCGCGTATCGGCTTCGATATCGTACTCCGCGCGGTCGCCCCGCAGCAGGTGCCGCCAGACCGCCTTGCGCCGGGCATGGTCGAAGGTCGTGATTTCATGGAGGCGGTAGCGCCCTTCGCTGAGCCGCTTGGTGAAGCGCAGGGGGAGGAAGGTGTTCGGGTCCACCACGCTCTCGAGCACGTCGTCCACGGGATAAATGGCCGCCATCACGTTTTTCGTGCGGCTCGCGATCCGAATGAGCACCAGCCGGCGGCCGTCCTCCTCGATCCACTCGGTGTGCACCCGGGACTCGGCCACGATCCAGGCTCCCCACTGGACCTTGTACGTAAGCACTTCGCCAATCGGGAACCCGAAGCGCGGCGAGGGGTCCGCGCCGGCGCCGCCCGCGCGGGCCGCGAGCCCCAGCGCGGCGACCGCGGCCAGCCGCGACACCCGGCCTCCCGGCCCCGCCCTCACAGCGCCTCCGACAAGCGCCGGGCGCGCGCGCGCGCGCGCCGGATGGCGCGTACAAAACAGGCGCGCACCCGCCCGCGTTCGAGCGTCTCCAGGGCCGCCGCGGTCGTTCCGCCCCGCGAAGTTACCTGGCGGCGCAGTTCGCCCGGCTCCTGCCGGGACCGGGCCAGCAAGCGCGCGGCACCGCGGAGCGTCGCGAGGGTCAGTTCCCGCGCGGCTGCCTCCGGCAGGCCCATGGCGCGCCCGGCTTCTATCATGATCTCGGCCAGGAAAAACACGTAGGCCGGCCCGCTGCCGCTCAGCGCCGTCACGGCGTCCATGTGCGCTTCGTCGAGCGCCTGAACCCGGCCCACGCAGCGGAACAGCGCGTCCACCCGCCGGGCGTCCGCCGCGCCGGCCCGCCGCCCAAGGCAATAGGCGGACACCCCGGCGCGCACCCGGGCCGGCAGGTTGGGCATCGCGCGCGCGACCCGCATGCCGGCCGGCAGGCGGCGCTCGAGCCAGGCGGTGTGCACCCCGGCCGCAATGCTGATGACCAGCGCCCGGCGGGGAAGCGCCGGGCGCAGCCCGCGCACCACGCCGGCCAGGGTCTGCGGCTTGACCGCCAGCACGACCACCCGCGCCCCGCGCACGCAGTCGGCGTTGCGCTCGTACGCGCGCACGCCAAACAGTCGCCGGAGCCGGTCGCGCCGGCCCGGATCAATATCCGACACCCGCACGCGGGCGGCGGACAGCGCCCGCGCGCGCAGCAGCCCGCGCACGAGCGCCTCCGCCATGTTCCCGGCGCCCACGAACGCGACAGGACCCGGCACCCTGATGAGCGATGACGTCATACGGCTCGACGCCCGAACAAGACGGTGCCCAAGCGCACCCAGGTTGCGCCTTCCTCGATGGCCACTTCAAAATCGTGCGACATGCCCATGGACAACTCGGCCAGCTCGTAGCCGGTTTCGGTGCGCCAGCGATCGCGGTCCTCGCGCAGCGCGCGAAAATAGGGGCGCGCCGCCCCGGGATCCTCGGAGACCGGGGGAATCGTCATCAGGCCCTGGATCGCCACCCGGGCCAGGCGGCCGGCTGCCTTCAGCACGCCGGGCACGGCGTCCGGGGCCAGTCCGAACTTGCTGCCCTCGCCGGACACGT
>CAZUYI010000346.1:2043-3177 GCA_964624095.1 uncultured Verrucomicrobiota bacterium
GGCACAATCCGGCCGAGCCGGTCGGCCGCGGCGTCAAGGGCCGTCAGCAGGTCGAGCGAATCCACCGACTGAATACCGTCAAAGAGCGAGACAGCCTCGCGGACCTTGTTGCGCTGCAGGTGCCCGACCAGGTGCCACTTCAGCGCGCCCGGGCAGAGCGGGATTTTCTGGCGCGCTTCCTGCACGCGGCTTTCGCCGAACACGGTCAGGCCGCAGGCGGCGGCCTCGCGGACGCGGTCCGGTCCGTGGGTCTTGGACACCGGCAGCAGCCGCACGCCGGCGGGATCGCGGCCGGCCCGCGCGCAGGCGGCGTGAACACGGCCGCGCACGGCTTCCAGGCGCTCGGAAAACTCTCCGTTCATGGCACGGGCTCCCGTCGTTCAGCGGGCGTCGTCGAAGGCCTGCCGGGCGCGCAGCGCCCGTCCAAGGGTCACGGCATCCGAATAGGCAATGCCGCCGCCGGCCGGAATGCCCATGGCCGGCCGGGACACCGTGACGGGCAGAGCCGCCAGCCGCTCGCGCAGGAACGACGCCGTGGCCTCGCTTTCAACGTCCATGTTGAGCGCCACGATCACCTCCCCGATGGACTCGGCCCCGATCCGGGCCACCAGGGCATCCACGCGCAGGGCCTGCGGACCCGTACCCTGCCCGGGCGACAACGTGCCTCCAAGCACGTGGTAGCGTCCGCGGTAGGCGCCGGCCCGCTCGATTTGGAGCACGGCGCCTGGATCCTCGACCACGCACACCACGGACCCGTCGCGCGCCGGGTCCGAACACAGCCGGCAGGGATCTTCCCCGCTGCGCGTCAGCGCGCCGCAGCGCGAGCAGAGCCCCACCTGGCTGCCCACCTCGGACAGGGCTGCTTCGAGCTCGCGCCGCAGGGCCGGCTGACTGGCCAGGCTCAGCGCCAGGCGCTCGGCCGACCGGCGTCCTACGCCCGGCAGTTTTCCGAGGCAGGCCGTCAACGCATCGAGGGCCGGGATCGTTTTCACGGGATGTCGCGCGCTCCGGCGCCCTCTCAGAGATTCAGTCCGGGAATGGACGGCATGCCCAGGTCGTTCATGAGCGTGCGCATGGTTTCCGCGCTCATCTTTTTGGCCGCCTCGAGCGCCTTCTCCGCCGCCGCCAGCACCA
>CAZUYI010000347.1:0-3167 GCA_964624095.1 uncultured Verrucomicrobiota bacterium
CAGGCGGAAATCCACCCGGTAGGCATGCCCTTCGGCCGTGTGCCCGGATAGCCATTGCGCCACCCGCTTCAAGACCCGCGCCGCCCGCTCGATGCCGCCGCCAGCCGGCTCGGCCGCGGACGCGCCCGGCGGCGCGTCGGCGCAGACGCCCAGCAGGTCAATGTCCGAGCTGTAATTCAGCTCGGCGCCGCCCAGTTTGCCGAAGGCCACGATGCAGAAGCCGGCTGGCCCCGCGGCCGGCTCCCCTTCGGCGGACCAGGCCCGCTCGAGGGCCGCGCCGAGGGCCGCCTCGGCCAGGGCGGACAGCCCGCCGGTCACCTCGGGAATGGGCGCCTGCAGGCAGATATCGCGCACGCCGATCCGCAGCAGCTCGCGGCGCCGGAACCGACGCAGCTCGTCGAGCCAATCGGCCGGGGAGCCGCCGGCCAGGACCGCGCGCAGGTCGGCGTCCATCGTCTCGCGCGGACGCGCCGCGTGCAGGACGGCCGGATTGGTGACCCAGTCGAAAAACTCCGGGTTGCGGATCAGCGTATCGGCCAGGAATTGGCTGGCCGAAAACAGGCCCAGCAGGATGTCGAGCCGGCGCGGCTGCTCGAGCAGCCGCTGGAAGTGGGGCGCCGCGGGCTTGGGCAGGGCGCCAACAAACCGCTCCCAGTTGTTGAGGGCCATGTCGGCATCGGGTACGCTCCGCAGGAAATCGCAGGCCAGCACGGCCAGCCGCGCGAATGCCGGCCGCGAGTCGGCCCCGCCAGCCAGACGGCGCAGGTTGACCTCCGCGCGTGCCGGGTCGCGGAAGCCGGCTCGGCGCAGGATCCCGTCGCGGAGGGGCTCGGGCAGTCGCTCGGAGAGCACGAGGTCCGCCGCGTTACCCTGGGCGGGGCCGGGCAGGAACTCGCGTCCAAACTGGCGCTCGATGAACGCGCGCACCACGGCGGTATGGGTCTCGAAGTCCACCTGCAACTGCCGCGCGGGGGCCAGGTCGCCGCCGCGCCGGTAGCCCGTGCGGCGGGCCAGGTGCGCAAACTCCTCGGACTCCTCGGGCGGCAGGAACAGGTCGCGCGCCGACCCGCGCAGCATGCGCAGGCCGTTGATGAGCCGGCGCAGGAAATAGTAGGCCGCAACCAGCCGCTCGCTCTCGCCGGGCTCGAGCACGCCGAGTTCGGAAAGGGCCGCCAAGGCCTCATGGATGCGCGGCGTGCGCAAACGCTCGGAGCGTGCGCCGTGGAGCACCTGGAGGATCTGGACGTCGTACTCGAGGTCCACGAGGGCGCCCGGACTGAACTTGGCGTTGATGCGGCCCGGCTGGGCCTTCTCGGCCAATTGTCGGGCGCGCAACTCGCGCAGGTCGCGGATGGCCAGCGGCGGCCCGGCATAGACGAACTCGTCGCGCAGCCGCTCGACCTGGGCGCCCAGGACCGCGTCGCCGCCCACCGCCCGCAGCCGCACGAGCGCCAGGCGCTCGTAGGCGTGGGCCGCGCCGCCCGGCCCGTAGTAGCGGCAGAAACTCTCGACGCTGCAGGCCAGGGGCCCGGCGGCCCCGAACGGACGCAACCGGACATCCACGTGAAAGATGCCTTCGCGCTTGGCCTGCACGAGCTCGGACAGGTCGCGCACGAACCGGTCGAAATATTCGGCGTTGTCCAGCGGCTCCGGCCCGTCGGTACGCCCGCTGTCGCTGTACACGAAGAGCAGCTCGATGTCCGAGGCGTAGCCCATGGCCACACCGCCGAACTTGCCCAGGCCGAACAACGCCCAGCGCGCCTCGAGCCCGGCCACCGTGCGCGGCGCGCCGAACCGCGCCCGCAGCCGGCGCTCGGTGATCGCGGCGGCGGCGCGCAGCGTGAGTTCCGCCAGGGCGGTCAATCCCTCGGCGAACGCCCGCACATCGACCTCCGGCTTGAACATGTGGTCCAGGTCCAGCAGGAACAGCTCGCGGTCCTTGAACGCGTTCAGGATGCGGGCCTGTTCTTCGGCCCGCGGCTCGGCCGCCAGGCGCGCCCGCAGGTCGGCCTCGAGCTCGGACGCCGGGCGGGCAAAGCGGCGCCCGGCCACGTGCGGCTTGAGGATCGGCAGCAGGGTCTCGTATTGCAGGCGGATGAAATCCTCCCACAGGTAATCGCTCGCGCCCAGGAGCCGCGCCAAGTCCTCGAGCGCCCGGGGATTGGACAGCATCTCGAGCCAGCGCCCGCGGCCCGGCTGCTCGAGGACCGCCTCGACCATCTGTTCGAACCGGCACAGGGCCGCGTACGAATCGGGGGCATGGCCGAGGAAATAGGTGAATTGCTTGGTCAGCAGCACGGCCAGCCGGATCCGGTCCAGCCGCGCCGGATCGGTCAGCGGGCGGCCGGCGGCATCCTGAATATCGAGTTCGTCCTCGACCCGGCCGGCCTCGGTCCGGATGCGGACGCGCTCGATGGACACGCCCTGCAGGGCGAGCGCCGTGCTGAGGGCGTAGAGAAAGGCGGGCGTGTCCTGGGCCGCGACGCGCAGGCGGGTGTACTTTCCGCGTGCGGATACGTCGAGCCGGACGGGATACAGCACCGGGACCGCGCGCAGGTCGAGCGCCGCCAGGCGGGCGGCCACGCGCTCGTTGACCCGGTGCCGTGCGCCGCCGGCCTTGTCGGCCGGCGGGCGCTCGAGCCGGCCGATCACGTCCTCGAGGCCTTGCCGCGCGTCGCGCTGCCAGGCCTCGGGCGCCAGTTCCGACTCGACGAGCCCGGAGAATCGGTCAATGATCTTCCGGCGCGGCGCGGTTCCGTCGGTCCCGGCGCGGGCATAGGTGAAGACGTCGCCGGATACGATGTTGAATCCCAGGGAGGAGAGCAGGCCGGTGATCAGCGAGAACTCGCCCGGGTAATCGTAGGCCAGCACGGTGCAGGCCGTCTCCGGGCCGCCGGGCACGGTCTCGAAGAGCACCTCGACCGGGTGGTCCGGCGAGAGCCGGGCCAGCGCAGCCAGGTGCGCCGCCACCTGCTCCCGGCTGAACACCGCAAAATATGGGGCCTCCAGCCGAGCCAGGTGCTCGCGCACCGCTTCGGGCAATACCGTTTTTGCGGGCAGGGATATCTTTCAAACTGATGTCGAAGCCTATCGATTGCTATACAGACTAAAACAAGCCAACGGCTGCGCCGAAGGTTTCAGTGCGGATCCCTTTGAAATGGTACAGT
>CAZUYI010000348.1:0-1912 GCA_964624095.1 uncultured Verrucomicrobiota bacterium
GTTCATGCTGAAATGCAAGGTGAGCTATCCGTCGCGGGACGACGAGCGCCGCATCATGAACCGATTCACACGCCCGCTCGACGTCCGGATCTCGCCCGTGGTGTCGGCCGACGAGCTGCGCGCCCTGCGCCTCGTGCTGGACCAGGTCTACTGCGACGAGAAGGTGGGCGATTACATCCTGGACCTGGTGTGTGCCAGCCGGCGCCCGTCCGATTTCCACATCCCCATCGATCACCAGATCGAGTACGGCGGCTCGCCGCGCGCCACGCTGTACCTGAACCTCGCCGCGCGGGCCAACGCCCTGCTCCACGGGCGCGGCTACGCCACGCCCCAGGACGTGAAGGAGGTGGCGCACGACGTGCTGCGGCACCGCATCATCCTCACCTACGAGGCCGAGGCGGAGGAAGTGACCAGCGAGGATATCGTGACCCGGCTCCTGAACGACATTCCGGTGCCCTGACCGTGCCCGCGTGCCCACGCCATGCCCATCGACACCCAGGACCTGATGAAGCGCGTGCGCCGCATCAAGGTGGTGACGGCCAAGTGGGTGGACGAGTTTGTCGGAGGCGAATACCACTCGGTCTTCAAGGGGCGCGGCATCGAGTTCGATGAAGTCCGCGAGTATGTGCCTGGCGACGACGTCCGGGCCATTGACTGGAATGTCACCGCCCGCATGGGGCATCCCTTCGTCAAGCGCTTCTGCGAAGAGCGCGAACTGACGATCCTGTTCCTCGTGGACGTCTCCGGCTCGATGATCTTCGGTTCCGGAACCCGCTCGAAGGCGGAAACCGCCGCCGAACTGACCGGCCTGCTGGCGCTGTCGGCCATCCAGAACCAGGACAAGGTCGGGCTGATCCGGTTCACCGACCGCATCGAGCGCTTCCTCCCGCCGCGCCGGGGCCGGACGGCCGTCCTGCGCCTGGTGCGCGAGGCGCTGACCGTCGAGGAAACCCGGCGCGGGACGCACCTGGCCGGCGCGCTGCAGTTCCTGAACCGGGTGCTCAAGCGCCGGGCGGTGGTGTTCCTGATTTCGGATTTCATGGCCGAGGGGTACGAGAAGGACCTGCGCGTGGCGGCCCGGCATCACGACGTGATCGTGTGTCCGGTGTCCGACCCGCGCGAGCGGGCCCTGCCGTCGGCCGGCCTGATCGAGCTGGCGGACCCGGAGACCGGCGAGCTGATCCTGGCCGACACCGGTTCGCGGCGCCTGCGCGAGGCCTTCGGGGCCCGGTCGGCCGCCGACGCGGAGGCGCGCGACCGCCTCTTTCAGCGGTTGAAGCTGGACCGGCTTCCGATCTCGACCGACCGGCCGTTCCTGGACGACGTAAGGCGGCTGTTTCTCCTGCGGCGGCGCCGGCTCCGGCACGGCTGAGCACGGGACGGCGGCCGGGACTCGAAAGGATCGTGCATGCACTCGATCGCACCTACTGCCCTGCGCGATCGTCTTTCAAGCGCGGGACGCGCCTGCCTGGCGGCCTTGTGCCTGGCCCGTGCGGCAGGCGCTGTCTCCGGCCAGGACGCGCCGGGCGCGCCCCGCACGGCGCTCGTATCCTCCGGCCCGGTCACCGTCACGATCACGGCGGATCCCCCGCGGGTGCATCTCGATCGCGACATTCTGCTGACCGTCGCCGTCGAGGCGCCCGAGGCCGTCGTGCCGCGGGCGCCGGTGCTCGAGGGGCGCCTGGCGGGACTGGCCCTCAGCGGCTCGTTTGAACGGGAGCCGGCTCTCGAGGGCGGGCGCCGCCGGCACGAGTACTGCTATCGCCTCACGCCGGGCATCGCGGAGGAATACCGGCTGGCCCCGTTCGCCGTGCACTGGGCCGAGCCCGGGCGGGCGGGCGCTCCCGGCGCCTGGCTGGCCACCCCCGCCATGCGCTTCGACGTCGAGCCGGTCACCGACTCCGAGCCGGGT
>CAZUYI010000348.1:1922-3139 GCA_964624095.1 uncultured Verrucomicrobiota bacterium
TGCGGGGACGGCGACGCTCCAGCGCTCGCGCATGGTGCCGACCTGCGCCCGCCCCGTGAACCGGTGTGGATTCACCCATCGCCCCGCGCGGCAAGCATCGCGGTTGGCCTGGCGCTGCTGGCCGCCCTGGCGGCCTGGGCGCTCGCGCGGCTGGCGCGCCGCCTGATCCGGGCTGTACGCCGGCGGCTCCTGTCGCCGCGTGACCGGGCGCTGCTCGAGCTATCGGACCTCGTCGCGCGCGGCCTGATAGGCCGGGGTGAATTCAAGGCGTTCTTCCTGGAGCTCACCGGGATCGTGCGCCGCTACATCGAGCGCGCCCACCGCATTCGCGCTCCCGAGCAGACGACGGAAGAGTTTTTGAACGCCGCCGCGCGCGATCCCCGGTTCCGCCCCGACGTGCTGGCGACGCTGCGCCGATTCCTCGAAACCGCCGACCTGGTCAAGTTCGCCGCCTACCGGCCGGATCCCGGCGCCGCGGATCGCGCCCACGCCACGGCCGTCGAGTACATCCGCACCGACGAGCGCCTGTCGGCGCCCGCCGACCGGGAACTCGCATGAGGAAGGGCTGCTGAATGATACGCCTGGCACACCCCTATTTCCTGGCGCTGCTGCTGGCCGCGGCCGCGGCCGCCTGGGCCATGCTGGCGCGGCGGGCCAGGCGGGGCCTGCTCTTCGCCCCCGTGCGCCGCGTGCCGGCCGGGCTCTGGACCTGGCGCCGGGCCGCGCGCGCGGCAGCGCCCTGCGCCTTTCTCGCGGGCATCTTTCTGGCCGTGGTGGCCCTGTCGCGCCCGCAGGCCGTGCTGGACCGCACGGCGCTCCACGGCGAAGGCATTGCCATCCAGATGGTCGTGGACGTGTCCGGATCCATGGAGGCGCTCGACTTTTCCACGCGGGACCAGTACCGCTCCCGGCTGGACGTCGTGAAGGAAGTCTTCGCCGACTTCATCCGGAAGCGCCCGTTCGACCAGATCGGCCTGGTGACCTTCGGCGGGTTCGCCGTCAGCCGGGTCCCGCTGACGCTCGATCACGGCGCCCTGCTGCACGCGCTCCGCGCGGTGCAGACCCCGCGCCCCGTGCTGGACGCCGAGGGCCGGGTCGCGAACCAGGAGGAGCTGCTGACCGCCATCGGGGACGCCCTGGCGACCGCGTGCGCCCGGCTCGCGCCGTCGGACTTGAAGTCCCGGATCGTGGTGCTGCTCAGCGACGGCGAATCCAAC
>CAZUYI010000349.1:0-3136 GCA_964624095.1 uncultured Verrucomicrobiota bacterium
CCGGCGGGATCGCATCCCCGGCGCGGGCCGCACGTCCCACGGCAGCCAGGATCACGGCACACAGGATGACGCGGCCGTGCTTCATGGCGCACCCCCGCCGCCCGGTTCGGGCCGCGCGGCCGGCGGGCGGTCCGCGTCCGAGCCGGACTCGACCATGTCCGCCGGCCGCGCGGCCGGGTCCGCCCAGATCGGCCAGGCCAGGACCAGGCTGACGTGGTGGGATTCTGGCGTTTCCTTGTCCGGCACGATGTTGAGCGCCGACAGCGAACCGAGCGGAAACTGCTCCTGCAGGGCATACAGGCACCGGGCCACCCCGTCGAGGCCGGCCCGCGCGGTCAGGCGGATACGGAACGCCTTGAAGGCCGGATTCCAGGCGCTCAGGTCCAGCCGGTCATATTCTGCGATCATCTCGAGGTCCGCAGGCAGGCCGAGGATCGAGGCCCGGACCTGGTCCTCGAGGGGCAGCAGGTAATTGCCCAGGACGGGCAACGGGATCCAGGGCGCCATGCCGCGCAGGGCGGCGCGGGTCTCGGCGAGGCGCTGCTGCACGTCGGGGCCCCGGCCCACCTCCCGGCTCATGCGCTCGACATCGGCGCGCACGGCAGCCGTTACCTCGCGGTTTTCGCGCAGCGCCTGGCGCAGAGGGATCACCAGGAACTGCAGCACGCCGAGCAGCCCGATGGCCGCCGCGATCGCGCCCAGAACTCCCCATTGAATCTGTTGCCTGGACATGGGCATGGGACAGGATCCCGTTACGGGGCGGCCGGCGCCGGATCGCCCAGAAGGCGCGGCGCGAACCGGCACTCGATTTCAAACAGCCGCAGACCCGTCTCCTCGGGCGCGTCGGACGCCGCGAAGCGCTTGACCTCCGCCTCCGCGATCACCGTGGCGAAAAACACGTCGCCGGTCAGCGCCGCGGCCAGGCGGCGCACGTCGTCGTCGGGCCGGGCCCCGCCGACCTTGCCCCGCAGAAACATGCTCGCCGTCCGCCCGAAGCCGGCGGGAACGGACTCGATCTTTTCTTCCAGGACCAGGTGGGTGATCTGGATGGCTTCGGGCACGGCCCGCTCCAGGGCGCGCGCCAGCCCGCAGCCGTCCAGGCGCGACTCGCGCCAGCGGCGCAGCGTGCCCTCGAGCGCCTCGGCCGCCTTGAGGTCGCGGCCGATGGCGACCACGCGGCGATACTCGGGTTCGACGGCCTGCTTGTCGCGCTCCGCGGTCTCGCGGGCCCGGGCGGCATCGTGGTGCGCCCAGAGAAGGCCGGCCAGCATCATCAGCAGCAAGGCCGCCACCGTGGCGCCCGCCGCGATGGCCAGGAACATGGCGCGTACCGCGCGGCCGCTCCGGCGCTCGGACTCGTCCATCAAATCCACGTGCAGGTTCATGACGGGTTCTCGCCCGGCGCCCTCGTCTGCCGCGATTCATAGGCGCCCCAGGCGGCCCCCAGGGCCGCCGCCCACGGGGCATGAAAGGCGCCCGCACCCGCCGGCACCGGATCGGCCGGCGCCACGACGGACTCGAACGGATGCCACGGGGTGGCCTCGAGCCCCGTGGCGGCCTTGATTTCCTTGTGCCACTCGTGCGAACCGCGGGGATCATCGGAGATAAACAGCCGGGAGACCACGCAGTTTTCGCGGCGTTCCACGAAATGCTTGGAAATGACCAACTGCTTGATGAACGGGTCCGCCAGGTCGCGCACCAGTTGCGAGATGTCGAAGGACCGGTCCACGACGATATCCCGGGCCGTTTGACGGTCCACGCCCATGCTGCGCTCGATCTGCTCCAGCAGCGTGGAGTATCCGAACTCGAACTTGCGGATCAGGATCAGGTCCCGCTTGTTGAAAAAGGCGAAGTAACTCGTGCGCGACCCGATGTCAATCACGCCCACGGTATCGTCCTTGAGCGACTGGCCCGGCCCCTTGAGGAAGGCGGTGAGCACCGCCAGGCCGGCCACTTCCACCGCGAGCGGAACCGGCAGGCCGGAGGCAAACAGGGCGCAGGCCGCTATCACCTGCGTATTCGGCACGGCGACGGTCAGCAGGCGCGTTTCCGCCCGGCTCTTGCTGATGATCCGGTACCCGACGCGATAGGCTCCGTCCTGGATGCCCAGGTGTTCGCGAATCTGATCCTCGATGTGGGTGGTGACGGATCCGGGCAAGTTGAGCAGCTTGATGACGGCGTCGCGGCCCGGAATACACAGGGCCGCGTGGCGGGCCGCCAGGGGCTTGGGCAGGGCCAGGGGGCGCGGAGCCGGGGCGCCGAGGTCCACGGCGGGCAGGACATCGGCGGCGACGAGAACGGCCTGGGAGCCGGAGAACCGGAGCCGCACGCAGCGGGTGGCCTCGGGATCCAAATCCACCGCCAGCAGATCCTGTGGCAACGACGCCCGCAACGGGAAGGTTCCCGCCCGTGCAGCCCACACTTGACGGAATGACGGCATGGAAGTGCGCCCCCACGGCGCTACCGGGCTCTCCGACGTGCGGGACGAGGGCCGGCCGGGACTGAGCGCCCGCCTACTCTTCAATGCGGATGGCTTCGACCGGGCATGTGTCGGCGGCTTCGCGGCAACTGGCGACGGCGGCGGCCGGCACGGGCGTGGCAATCACCTTGGCCACGGCATCGTCGAGAGCAAAGACCTCCGGGCAGGTGTCCGCGCACAAGCCGCATCCGGTGCAGGTTTCCTGGTCTACAATGGCTTTCATCGGCATGGCTCCTGATGGCTCTCGGCGCCCACACGCCTTTCTGTCATCCCGTGTATACTATACCGGACGCGGGCGGCGCCGGCAATGAAAATATGCCGGCCTGCGCCGCCGCGCGTTCCACGTGGGCCGTTCCGGACCGGCGGCGGACGGGCCTGCAGGGCCGGACGGGGCGCGGGGCGACGAGACGAGCGCGCCGTTCACCGCCCGCGCCGCCGCCGCGGCGCCTCGGCACCGGGACCCGGCGGGACGGGCACGAAATCAATCTGGCGTTCGTCCACATTGACGCGGTGGACCGCGACGCGCAGGCGGGTGCCGCGGGCAATGACGGTGCGCCCGGCGCGCAGGACCTGGCGCTGGCTGTCATAGCGCACGAACTCGTGTGAAAGCGCCGACATGTGGACGAGTCCCTGGACCTGCAGCTCGATCAACTCGAC
>CAZUYI010000350.1:0-3135 GCA_964624095.1 uncultured Verrucomicrobiota bacterium
CGCCTGCCTGAGCCACCGGGTGCCGCTCGTGCTGGCCGGCTCGATCCGCGACGATGGGCCGCTGCCGTCCGTGCTGGCCGACGGGTACGCCGCGCAGGACGCCATCCGGGCTCATTTGCGCAACGCCACCACGGTGGTCACCGTGGCCACGCAGCTCCACTCGATCGCCGCCTGCAACATGACGCCCGCCTACCAGGTCCGCGACGGCATCGTACGCCCGGTCTACATCTACTCGGTGGATATCTCCGAGTTCGCCGTCAACAAGCTGCGCGACCGCGGCACGCTCGAAGCCACCTCGATTGTCACCAACGTCCAGGATTTCCTGGTCAACGTGGAGCGGAACCTGTCCGCCGGGCCGGTGAGCCCCTGAACGGCGCACGCCGCGCGGCTCCCGGCCGGCACGCGGTTTGCCGGGCGTTCCAGAAGGTCGATGTCCCCCATGGCCCGGGGCCGCGGGTGCAACATGTCCAGCTCCAGCCGGGCGCGCGGCACGAGAATTCCCGCGTGCGGAACCTCGCGTTGAGCCGGAATACAATGATACCGAAGCGAGATCACGGCTATACAGGTACCTTCCGACGGCCGGCATTCGTCCTTGACACGGCCGCCTGGCCCGGGGGAGAATGACTTGGCCATGGAGCTCAAGCCGCACAATTTCTGGTACGCGGTGAACAACACCGAGGTGGTGCTGATGCCGCGTCAGACCCTCGAGACCTTCGGGGCCACCCGGCTGAAGTACCATCTGGTGAGCGAGCTGATGGACTCGGTCAACCGGATTCGGATCCGCGAGGGGTCCATCCAGTCGCACCGGCCGCAGATCATCACCCCGGCCTATTACGCCAACGAGATCCTGGAGGGGTTCGGCCCGGAAGCCCGCGAGTACGCCGACTGGCTGCGCGAGCATGCCAAGGACGTGCACATCCTGGAATACGGGTTCAAGGTGCAGAAAACCGAGATCAACGAGCACATCGTGTCCGGCCCCGTAGCCGACATCCTGGCGCAGGTCAAGCAAAGCGCCGAGGACAAAAAGGACCCGCTGGTCGGCGTGATCCGCGGCGTGGATGAGCCGTGGGACGTCTGCCTGCTGAAGTTCATGGTGGACGTGATCCGCCAGTCCATGCCCCGCAACATCCGGGACATCACCCGGCGCCGGCTGTGGGACGATTCGGACGGCGTGCCCAAGGGTGTGCGCGAAGACATCGAGCGGCGGTTCCTGCTGGCGAGCCGCAATGCCGCGCTCGTCAAGCCGCTGGGCGCCCTGCTGCGCAAGTTCGGCTTGTTCGAAGAATACGAAGACCGGTTCTTCGCCCTCGTCCGCGGCCGCCCGCGGTAGCCCGGCACTCCCGCCGAACCGGCCGTATCATTCCTCCTGGCCCGCCCGGTCCGCCGCCATCATGGCCACGACGGACAGGGTCACGGCCAGGATGCCGAACACGATATAGCCGGTAAGGAACAGGGTGTATAACCGCGCGTTCCCCTTCAGGTACTGCGTCCCGAACAAGAGGCCCCAGCGGTAGACAAACCCGTAGGCTACCAGCAGGCCCGTCCGCGTCCTGCGCAACAGCAGGCAGAGGGTCAGCAGCACGAGCAGGAGGATCGCCTCGATGCCCGGAATGGCGAGCGTGGCCTGGCCCAGGGGGCCGACCTGAATGTGGATGGCGCCGAGTGCCTGCATGGGGGGCCTCCTGGTTGGAACGGCGCGCCGCAGCCGGGCTGTTTCCGCCGGCGGGACGAACGCCTAGTCGGTGGCGGCCGACGTGAGGGTGACGGTTTCGGCGTTACGGTGCAGGATAGCGCCCGCCGTGTCGCAGAGCGCGGCGCGGATCACATATTCGCCCGGCTCCCAGCCGCCGGTCGCATGCCGGGCGCGCACGGCGGCTTGTGGCGTGCCGCCCTTGACGCGCAGCGCGGCCGGCGGGTCCGTTGCGACCAGCGCGCCGTTCCTCTCCACGCGGCAGGACACCCGGCAGTCAAGCGGACCGGGCAGGTCGTTGCAGGCCCAGACTTGGTAGTCCAGCGCGCGGCCGGGCTCGAGGGAACGGACCGGCACCTCGATAAGGACGGCGCGGGTGGCATCGGCAAACCGCACGCCCAGGAAGGCGGGATACCCGCGCGGCTGGGTCCGGAGCGCGGCCTGGAACCACCAGCCGGGCCGGTCGCCCAGGCGCGGATCGGGGGTGGCCGGCGTCGGGGTGGCGGCGGGTTCGTTCGTCGCGGGCAGCGCCACGGCCGCTGCGGGCGCAGGCCCCGGTGTTTCGGCCGCGGGTTCAGCCGGCGCAGGCGCAGGTTCAGCCGGCGCGGCAACGGATTCAGCCGGCGCGGCAACGGATTCAGCCGGCGCGGCAACGGATTCAGCCGGCGCGGCAACGGGTTCAGCCGGCGCGGGTTCAGCCAGCGTGGTCACAGGTTCAGCCGGCGCGGGTGTCTCCTCTGGAGCCGACGCGGCCGAGTCGCCCTCGGCTTCCTGGGCAACGAGCGGTGTCACCTGGACGGCAATCAAAAAGGAAAGGATCCATACCGGTCCATGGTTCATACTGCAGGCTCCCTCGATGTGTCAGGCCCGATGGGAAAAGGGTCATTCCCCGGTCGGGCTCGTTTGAAAAAACAGAAACCCATGCGCCACCGTCGTCTTCTATATACCACAACCCGGACCCGGGGGCATCAAGATTCTTGCGCCGGTCACACGGTGCCCCGGCCCGCGGGCGCGGGCGCCGGGCCAAGGGATACGCCGGCCGGGGATGCCGTGACTGGACGGCCGGGTCAGGACGGGCCGGGCGGCGACGCGGGGGCCGCCCCGCGCGGCGTCTTCAGAAGCGCATTGATGGAGGCCGCGGCGCGGCGCCCTTCGCCCATGGCCAGAATCACGGTGGCGGCGCCCAGTACGATATCGCCGCCCGCGTAGACGCGCTCGAGCGAGGTCTGGCCGCGTTCATCCACGAGAATCTGGCCCCAGCGGTTGGTCTCCAGGCCGGGCGTCGTCTGCTTGATCAGCGGGTTCGATTCGTTGCCGATGGCCACGATGACCGTGTCGAGCGGCATGACGAACTCGCTGCCCGGGATCTCCACCGGGCGGCGCCGGCCGGACGCGTCCGGCTCGCCGAGCCGGTAGCGCAGGCACTCCATGCCCGTGACCAGGCC
>CAZUYI010000351.1:0-3129 GCA_964624095.1 uncultured Verrucomicrobiota bacterium
AGCGGTATCCGCCGGCGCAAGCGGCTTCGTCCTGACCGTCGCTGGACCGCGCGAGGTGGAGACCCTGCTCCATGGGACGCGGCTCGACCCGATCTTCAGCGACCACATGGTGCTGCAGACCGGCCGGCCCATCCCCGTCTGGGGCCGGGCGGCCCCGGGGGAACGCGTATGCGTATCATTCGCCGGGCAGGCGCAGACCGCCACGGCCGACGAACAGGGGGCGTGGCGGGTGACGCTCGGGCCCTTGCCGGTCAGCCGGGAGGGTCGTTGTCTGACCGTCCAAGGCCGCACCGCGGTGACAGTCCGCGACGTGCTGGTGGGCGAGGTCTGGCTCTGCGCGGGCCAATCGAACATGGGCTCGCTGAACGGCGCGCTCCCCTTGCTCGATCTCGATACGCTGCGCCGGACGGCCTCGCCGCGGATCCGCCAGCTCTTCGGGGGCGAAGCCTGGGGGGTCTGCGGGCCGGACACCGTGCTGAGCTTTTCGGGCGTCGGGTATTTTTTCGCCCGGGACCTGGCACGCACCCTGGACGCGCCCGTGGGCCTGATTGGGTGCATGCACGGCGGCACCATGATTGAAGCCTGGATCAACCAGGCCGGGTTCGACTCCGTCCCGGAACTGGGCGTATTCAGCCAACGCCTCGCGCAGGGATGCTGGCCGGAGCGCGACCAGTCAGTATTCCGCCGCTATTCCCAGAACATGCTGCCTACGACGCTGTATACCAGCCGCATTCGCCCGCTGCTGCCATACGCGATCCGCGGCGCGATCTGGTACCAGGGGGAAGCCAACGGCTATGCCGGCGACCGCCAATACGCCCTCAAGATGAGCGCCTTGGTCAACGGCTGGCGCCAGGCGTGGGGGCAGGGCGAGTTTCCCTTCTACTTCGTGCAGTTGCCCAATTACCAGGTCTCGGATCCCGGCAACCCCGAGGGAGGCGACGGGTGGGCGTTCCTGCGCGAGGCGCAGCTCGCCGCGCTCGCGATCCCGAACACCGGCATGGCGGTGACCCTGGACGTCGGCCGCGCCGAAAACTGCCACCCGCTGAACAAGCAGGAGATCGGGCACCGCCTCGCGCGGTGGGCCCTGGCCCGAACCTACGGGCAAGTCCTGGCGTACAGCGGGCCGCTCTACGCGGGGCATGAAATCGAAGGCCACCGCCTGCGCGTGCGCTTCGAGCATGCCGAGAGCGGACTGATGGTGGCCCAGAAATCCGGATTGGAGCCGGCCCGGGAAGTGCCCGGTGGCCGGATTCACTGGCTGGCCGTCGCCGGAGCGGACCGGCGCTTCCACTGGGCCGATGCCGAGATTGACGGGGCCACGCTGGTGCTGTCCTGCCGCGCCGTCCCGAACCCTGCCGCCGCCCGCTACGCGTTCACCGCCAATCCCGCCGGGCCGCTGCTTTACAACCGGGCAGGGCTGCCGGCTTCCCCGTTCCGCACGGACACCTGGCCCTTGGCCGTACCGTCCGCCGCGGAGCCCGGACCCGGCGCACCGTAGCGAGCCGCCCCGCGCGACAGGCACAGCGCCGGCCGTGCGCTGCCGGCGCTCCCGGACTTGATTTCAAGCCCCGGCATGGCATCATGGGCCCGCCATGTGCCCAGACGAATCCAGGCGAACAACGGGATGGCTGGCGCTGCTCCTGGTCGCGCTGGTCCTGGCGGTGTATGCCCCGGCCACGCGGTTCGACTTCGTCAACCTGGACGACCCGGAATACGTCACGGCCAATCCGGCCATGCAGGACGGACTCTCCCGCGAGGGCATCCGCTGGGTCTTCACCTCGATTCATGTCGGGAACTGGCACCCGCTGACCGGCCTCTCGCTCCTGCTCGATAACCAGATACACGGCCTGAACCCGCACGGGTACCACCTGACCAGCCTCCTGCTTCACGCGTGCAACGCGGCCCTGCTGTTCCTGCTGCTACGGTTCATGACCGGCGCCCTCTGGCGCAGCGCGGCGGCGGCCGCACTGTTCGCCGTCCACCCGCTGCACGTCGAGTCCGTGGCCTGGATCGCGATCCGCAAGGACCCGCTCAGCCTCCTGTTCGGCCTGCTGGCCCTGCACGCGTACGCCCGCTACGCCCGACGCCCGCGCTTCCTCCACCTGATGGCCGCCCTCGCGGCCTATGCGGCGGCGCTGATGGCCAAGCCCATGCTGGTCAGCCTGCCGATCCTCATGCTGCTCCTCGACGCCTGGCCGCTGCGGCGGCCGGGGACGGAGCGACTCTCCGGCTGGGGCCCGCTGCTCCTCGAAAAAATCCCGTTTGCCGTGCTGGCCGCGGCCACGTGCGTCATTACGCTCGTTGTCCAGCAGAAGAGCGGCGCGGTCAAGACGCTGGACCAGTTCCCGCTGGATACCCGGCTCGCCAACGCGCTGGTGTCCGCCGCGACCTACCTGGTCCGCGCAGTCTGGCCCGCGCGCCTGGCCTGCTACTATCCCTACCCCGCGCACGTAGCGCTGGGACGGGCGGCGCTGTCGGCGGCCGCGCTGCTCGCCGTGACCCTGGCGGCCGCCGCCCAGCGCCGGCGCCGACCCTGCCTGGCCGTCGGCTGGCTCTGGTACCTGGCGGCACTGCTGCCGGTGATCGGCCTGGTGCAGGTGGGCAGCCAGGCGCTGGCCGACCGCTACGCCTATCTGCCCCTGATCGGGATTTACATCATGGCGGCGTGGGGTTGGGCCGGGCTGGCCGGCCGGCTGGCGCGTGGCGGCCGGGCCCGGACGCGGCTCGCGCGGGCCGCGCGTGGGGCAGTCCTGGCGGCGCCCTGCGTGGCGATCGCCCTGCTGGCCGTGGTCGCCCGCCAGCAGCTCATGACCTGGCAGGACAGCACGGCGCTGTTCACGCGCGCGCTGAGCGTGACGCGCGACAACGATTTCATACTCAACAACTACGGAGATATTCTCTACCAGCAAGGCCGGCTTCCCGAGGCGGAAGCCGCCTTGAGCGAGGCGGTGCGCATCAATCCCCTCTATGCCAAGGCGCTGCACAACCTGGGCGCCATTCAAAGCGCGCTCGGGAAACCGCTGGAGGCGGTCCACCACCTCGAGGCAGCCCTTCGGAGCGATCCCTGGTTCTTCGAGGCGCTGACCAAGCTGGCCGACCTGTACGCGCGGCTGGGCCGGACGGAAGAGT
>CAZUYI010000352.1:0-3123 GCA_964624095.1 uncultured Verrucomicrobiota bacterium
ACCGCGACCGGCTCCTGGTGCTGGCGCCGCACCCGGACGACGAAACCATCGGGTGCGGCGGCGTGACCCAGGCCGCCGCGGCCCGGGGCATTCCCGTGCAGGTCCTGTTTTTCACGTACGGCGACAACAACCAGTGGTCCTTCGTGCTGTACCGCAAGCACCCGGTCCTGAAGCCGGAGTCCGTCGAGGCCATGGGGCGCATCCGGCGCGGCGAGGCGCAGGCGGCGGTCCGGCTGCTCGGCCTGGATAGACAGCACCTGGTCTTCCTGGGATACCCGGATTTCGGCACGCTGAAAATCTGGGAGTCGCACTGGGGCGACCGCCCTCCGTTCAAAAGCATGCTGACCCGCGCCACGGCGGTCCCCTATGCCGACGCGTACCGGCCCGGCGCGCCCTACACCGGCGACTCCGTCCTGGAGGATCTGCGCGCCGTGCTCCGCAAGGCCCGGCCCACGAAGGTGTTCTTGCCGCACCCGTCGGACCACAATCCCGACCACCGCGCCCTGTTCCTCTTCGCGCGCATCGCGCTCTGGCAGCTCGAGCCCGACCTGCGCCCCGAGTGCTTCCCGTACCTGGTCCATTTTCCGAAGTGGCCGCAGCCCAAGCGGCTGGATGCCGAACGGCCCCTCGAGCCGCCCGATCCGCTCCGGGCTTCCATCCGCTGGTCCTATTGGCCGCTCGACCCCGCGCAGCGCGACACCAAGGCCCGGGCGCTCCGGGCGCATGCCTCCCAGTTCCGATACTCGGGCGCCTACCTGTCGTCCTTTGTCCGGGAAAACGAAGTCTTCGGGGATTATCCGCCCATCGTCCTGTCGGCCGCCGACGGCACGGGGCCCGGCGCCGACCGGCTCGACGAACAGGCCCACGAGCTCCACGAGGAACTGACCGACGAGGAGCGCACGGAGTACACGGGCGTCGAATGGAACTTCGTCCGGCGCGACGGGGACGCCCTGGTGCTGGCCGTGGACCTGACGCGGCCCCTGTTCAGGAGCGTCCGTCTCGTGGTGACCCTGGTGGGATTCCGGCCCGACCGCCCCTTTTCCGAGATGCCGAAGCTGCGCGCCGTGCTCGGCGAGTTGACCTGCCGGGTCCATGACCGGCTGCAGCGACTGGACCCGAACCCGATCGAGGTCGCCCGCCATGAGCGGACCGTGCGCCTGCGGGTTCCGCTGGCCGCCCTGGGACAGCCGGACCGGCTGCTGATGTCCGCCCACACGTCCGGGTCCGACACGCCGTTCGACTGGACGGCCTGGCGCGTGATTGTCCTTCCGGACCCCGCCGCGCCCGAGCCCGGCCCCGGGCCCGGTCCGGCGCCCACCGCGCCGGGGCCGGATCAGCGGTAGCGCCAGTCCACCCGGTTTCCGTCAGGCCCGCGCAGCACCGCGCGGCGCGCGGACAGGCGAACGATCGCCCAGGGCTGAAGCGGCACCTTGCCGGCGCCGCCCGGCAGGTCCATTACGTACTGCGGCTGGCACAGGCCGCCCAGCCGGTCCCGCAGCGCCCGGACCAGCCTCAGCCCATCGGGAATCGGCACGCTGAAGTGCCGCGCGCCGCGCACCGGGTCGCACTGGAAGAGGTAATAGGGCCGCACGGACAGCTCCTGCAAGCCGGCGCAGAGGGCGGCCAGCGTATCGGCCGAGTCGTTGACCCCGCGCAGCAGCACGGTCTGGTTGGACACCGGCAAGCCCGCGCGCACGAGCCGGTCGCAGGCCCGGGCGGCGTCGGGCGTCAGCTCGCGCGGATGGTTGAACTGGGTATTGACCCACAGCGGCCGGTGCCGGGCCAGCCGGGCGCAGAGTTCCGGCGTGATCCGCATCGGCAGCACGGCCGGCGCGCGCGTGGCCAGCCGCAGCACCTTGACGTGAGGGATGGCCCGTAGCGCGCCCAGGAATGCGTCCAGGCGCGCATCGGAAAGCATGAGCGGGTCGCCGCCCGAGACGATCACCTCCCGGACGTCCGGCAACCGGGCCACGGCCCGGACCAGGGCGTCAAGGTGGGCCCGCGTCGGGACCGGCCGGGCGGACCGCCAGAAATTCTTGCGGGTGCAATGCCGGCAATACACGGCGCATTCGCTGGTGACCAGTGCCAGGGCGCGGTCCCGGTACCGGCGCACGAGCCCGAAGGCCGCCTGGTGCCGGCGCTCGCCCAGCGGGTCCGCGGGCGCCGGATCGGCCTCGCGCACAGCCGGGACGCACTGGCGCAGGATGGGATCGCAGGGATCGGACGGATCGGCCAGCGCCAGGTAGTACGGCGTGATGCGCAGCGGATACCGGCACAGCAGCGCCAGCCACCGCGCGCCGGCCGGGCCCGGCATCCACCCGAGCCGCGCCAGCGCGGCGGGGTCTCTCACGCTGTGCCGAACCTGCCAGCGCCAGTCCTGCCAGTCGCGGCACGGCGCGGCGCGGCCGGCCGCCGGCCCCCGGTTCTGTCCACCGCTCCGCCGCACTCTCTGAATGGTCATCCGTGCCCGCCCCCTGTCGTCAGCCTTGCCCTGTGATCCTGCCGGGGTGTCCGGGGCAGGAGCCCGGCCCCACGGGCCTCGGCCGGGTTGAGCCTCGCGCACGAGCCGAGGCGCTCCTGGGTGCGCCGGCCAGACTTACCAGGCAGGCGGCCTGGGCAATCCCTTGAGGGATTCGAGCGACGCCTTCAAGTCGGCGTCCGCCAGGCTGGCATCCACCATCTTGCCGCTCAGGAAATGTTCGTACCCGGTGAGGTCCATCAGCCCGTGCCCCGACCAGTTGAGCAGGATCGTCCGCGCCTTGCCTTCCTCGCGCGCGCGCCCGGCTTCCTGCACCGCCGCGGCAATGGCATGCGAGGTTTCCGGCGCCGGGATGAATCCTTCCGTGTGCGCCCAGAGCACGGCCGCGCGGTAGCATTCCAACTGGTTGATGGCCCGCGCCTCGATCAGCCCCTCGCGCAGTACGTGGCTGATGAGCGGCGCCACCCCGTGGTAGCGCAGGCCGCCGGCGTGGATCGGCTTGGGCACGAACGTATGCCCCAGGCTGTGCATCGCCAGCAGCGGGGTCATCATGGCCACGTCGCCGGAATCGTACACGAACGGCCCGCGCGTCAGGGTCGGGCAGGCCGACGGCTCCACCGCGATCACGCGCAGGTCGCGCCCGT
>CAZUYI010000353.1:0-3112 GCA_964624095.1 uncultured Verrucomicrobiota bacterium
GGCGCGCGCGCCGGCGGCGCGCGCTGTTTCGACGAGCCGATTGCTGTTCGAGCTGGCGGGGGAGCCCAGCACGAGCACGCAGTCGGCCAAGCGCGCGATGGTCTCGACGGCCCGCTGCCGGTTCCGGGTGGCCATGCAGATGGTGCCTCCGGCGGCCGTCCGCAGGGCGGGAAACCGGGCGCGCAGCGCGGCGATCAAGCCGTCGGTTTCGCGGACGCCCAGCGTGGTCTGGGTCACCACGGCCACGCGGCCCGGGTCGCGCACGGGCACGGCGCGGGCTTGCGCCGCGGTTTCGATGACCGTAACGGACTCGGGCGCCTCGCCGCGCACGCCGATGATTTCATCGTGGGTCCGGTGCCCCACCAGCAAAATCTGGAAGCCCTCGCGGGCATAGCGCTTGACCTCGGTGTGCAGCCGGTGCACGTAAGGGCAGGTGGCGTCGAGCACGCGCAGGTTCCGCTCGAGGGCGGCGGCGCGGACCGCGGGCGAAACCCCGTGGGCGCTGAAGAGCACGCACGCGCCGCGCGGCACGGCGCGGATATCCTCGACGAAGCGGACGCCGCGCCGGCGCAGGCGCGCGACCACCTGGCGGTTGTGGACGATGTCCTTGAGGCCGTAGAGCGGGGGCGGACAGACAGCCAGGGCCGACTCCATCAGGGCCACGGCATGTCGGACGCCGGCGCAGAAGCCGTGCGGATGCGCGATCAGGAGGCGGTGTTCGCGGGGGCGCGGGGTTCTGGCACGGGGCCGTCTCATGCCCGGAACCCTACCATCCGGACGGCCGCCTGCCAAGTCCCGGCCCGAAGCGCCGGCATTGCGGCGGGCGGCGCGGCCTGCTACAGTGCGCGCGCGGTGGCCGGTCCGGAACGAGCGGCCGCCCGGGCCGGGACCGGAGGGGAGACGATGCGGCGCGTCTTGATCGCCTTGAATAATCGGCTGGTGCGCTGGCGGCGCGTGCGGGTGCCGGCGTCGCGGCTGCTGCTGCTGGCGCCGCATTGCCTCCAGCGCGGCGGCTGCGGCCGCCCGGTGTCCGACGACTGGCAGGCCTGCGGGCGCTGCGGCCGGTGCGACGTGGCGGCGCTCGTCGAACTCTGCGAGCGCGCCGGCATCCGCGGCTGCCTGGCCGGCGGCGGGCAACTGGCCGCCGAGCAGGCGCGCCGGCCCGACATCTGGGCGGTGGTGGCCGTGGCCTGCGAGAGGGAACTGTGGCAAGGCGTATGCGCGGCGTTTCCCAAGCCGGTCTACGCGGTGTGCAACCGGCGCCCGCACGGGCCCTGCCGCGACACGGCCGTGGATGTCGGGCGCGTCAGGGACGCCGTCGAGCGGATGCTGCTCCCTTCCTGAGCGCCGGCTCGGCCGGCCACGCGCGGGGCTTGGAGAGGATTTCGCTGTTGCGGGCCGGCACGCGCATGTCCATGTCCAGGCCGTAGTCCGCGTGGTCGAGGAACTCGCCGGCGGCGCCCGCCGCGCGGCCGAGGGCGAAGGCGACCAGGGGAATATCCGTGGCGCGCTTGAGGGTGATGCGCTTTTCGCGCAGTGGCAGCCAGCAGAGGGCCAGCCAGACGCAGGCGATGGCGGCATCCACGTTCACGGCCAGCACGCGCGAGGTGGCGCCGATCGCTTTCAGGGTGTGGGCCAGGCTCCGGTAGAAGTCCAGGAACACGTTGCGCCGCCCGGCTTCCCGCATGGCGGCGTACAGGACCTCGGCGCGCGGGTCGGTATTGACGTCCTGGTCCTTGAAGACGGGATGGCCCAGGCACGGAATCTTCTCGTAGGGCATCCCTGATTCCTCGGCGGCCGCCTTGTGCGCCTTGAAGGACGCGGCCGCCTTGTGCGCCAGAGCCGTCACGTCCACGCCGGCCGGGTCCGGATCGTAGGGATCGGCCAGGCCGCTCTTGCCGAAGTGCTTGAGCAGGAAGGCCACCGCGTCGCTGCCGTTCCCGCCATGCACGCGCCCGATGCTGGCCAGGGCCGCGATCATGCCGGTGTGCGGGGCGTTGCCGGCGGAAGCCGAGAGCTTGGCGCCTTGCGCGGAGATGGTGCCCGGCCCGTTGGTCAGCGAGGCGATCAGGCACTGTTCGACCAGCCGCGCCTCGAAGGCGTGCCGGGGCCGCTCGCCGAGCCACTGCACGATGAGCGCCTCGCCGAACGAGGCGTGGCGCATCAGGTCGGTCACCGCGTAGCCGTAAATCGAAGCCGCCTGGCCGTCGTTGCCCGAGGCATGGCTGGCCTGGCGCATGGAGCGCGGGGTGGCGATCCGCCCGAGCTTGGTTTCGGCCAACTGGGCAAACTGGGAGGCGTAGGGCTCGGGAATCGCGCTGGGCGCCGGGATGAGGGAGGCGGGCAGTTTCTTGCCGAGCGCGCCCAGGCTGACAAACCAGGGACGGAGCGCCAGCGGCGTGCGGGGGCTGAAGTCGCGTTCCCACTCGAGCGCGCGGCACAGCAGGCTGGCGGCCTGGGGCAGGTCGTGCAGGGTCTGGATGCGGATGCCGCGGCGCAGCGCCTGGCGCTGGCGGGGCGTGAGCTCGCCGCGCCGGGCGGGGTCGAACGGCGGGATGCCGAAGTAGTCGTCGAACAACTTCATCTTGGAGGAAGCCGTCGTGCCGGGCCCCTCGACGACCGCGCCGGCATGGCCCAGCGAGACGTTCTGGGTCTCGAGGATGCGGCCGGCCACGTAGACGATCAGCGGCTTGGCGAACCGGGACTCCCGCAGCCAGGCGACGGCTTCCTGCTCGTACAAGCCGCCCGGCTCCACGTACAGCACGATCATCCGTGTGCGCCGGTCTTTTTCCGCGAGGGCCAGCAGGTCCTTGAGCGGGGTCAGGATCAGCACGTCCTTGCCCGTCGAGATGCCGTAGGCCGTGCCGATCCCGGCCGAGAGCAGGTAGGAGGCCATGGTCGTGACCATATTGCCGCTGTTGGACAGGATCGTGGCGCTGCCCTTGCGGAAACTCTCGGCGGGCATGTCGCCGCCCACGGCGCCCACGCGCACGGCGTCGTGCGTGTTGATCATCCCGAGCGTGTTGCAGCCGAGCACGTCCAGGCCCGCGTCGCGCGCCAGGACGGCGATCTTGGCGGTGACCTCGATCGAGACGTGCTCGGTGATGATGAA
>CAZUYI010000354.1:0-1390 GCA_964624095.1 uncultured Verrucomicrobiota bacterium
TGATGGTCTTGTTTGCGCCGATAGTTTCGCTCTGGTTGACGCCGACGGTCTTGGCGCGGTTATTGGCGACGTTCAGGGTCTCGTCATGGCCGACAGATTGCCCCTTGTCGTTCTTGATGACGGCCCGCCGCGTTTCCCAGGCGACACCGGCAAAGGGATCCGTGCTGCCGGCCGTCAGCAGCGGCGCAACCGTCAGCCCCTTCTGGGCCGGGCATGATCCCGCACTCCCCGCCTTGCGCGGCCGCCGGGCCTTCGCCGGACTCTCGCTCGCCCGCGGTTTCTCAAGCGCACCGGAACCCAGGTCCAAGCCGAGTCCCGCCGGTTCTCGTGTTTCCAACATGCCGCCAGCCTCCTAACTCACGGACCCTACGGGAATTGCAGAAAAGGAAGTGCAATATGTGCTACCTGCATCATGTCCTACCCGTCTTCTACCACTACCTGTGGTGGACGCCAAGGAAAAACCGATTTATTTTTAACGGCCTGTAACCTGTTCCATGGCACGCGATTCGGATGCCGAGGGCTCGGCCCGCGGGCCGTGCGAGGCGCCCGCGGCCGAGCGGGAAGACCAGTGCAGGACGAGCGGGGCGCCCTCGATGTCGAAGGCGCGGCGCAGCGCATTGACCAGGTACTGTTCATAGGGGCGGGTGACCGTGGCGGGATGATTGACAAACACCCGGAGGGTGAGCGGGGAGGTGCCCGTCTGGACGGCATAAAAAATCTTGAGGCGCCGGCCCCGGACGGACGGCGCGGGGGTTCGGGCGCTGGCCTCGAGCAGCGCGCGGTTCAGGCGCGCGGTAGGCAGGCGCGCGGTGACGTGGTCGGCGACGCGCCGGATGCTTTCGAGGACGGCCTGCAGGTTGAACCCGGTATGGGCGGAGACGAACACCACGGGTGCGAATGACAGGAACGGGAGGGCGCGGGCGAGCGCCGCGCGGTAGTCGTGTTCGCGGTGGCCGCGCATCAGGTCCCACTTGTTGACCAGCAGCAGGCAACCCCGCTGGCGGGCGCCGATGAGCCCGGCGATCGCCTTGTCCTGGGCCGTGGGGCCGGCCGTTGCATCGAGCATGAGGGCCGCGATGTCCGCGCGGGCCAGGCTGCGCGTGGCCCGGGCCAGTCCGAAGCGCTCGACGGTCAGCCGGATTTTCCCGGCGCGCCGCATGCCGGCGGTGTCTATCAGCACGCAGGGGCGTTCGCCTGGCCGCCGGCCGGCGGGCAGGGGTACCTCGACACTGTCGCGGGTCGTGCCGGGGACCTCGGACACGATCAGCCGCTCGCTCTGCACCAGCCGGTTGATCAACGACGATTTACCGACATTGGGCCGGCCCACGATCGCCACGCGCAAGGGCCGGTCGGGCGGGCCGGGCGCTGCCGCGGGCAGGACGGCCAGGAC
>CAZUYI010000354.1:1400-3099 GCA_964624095.1 uncultured Verrucomicrobiota bacterium
GCTTACGGCGAGGGAGCTGCCGGGGACGCCGGCGGGCAGGACGGCCAGGACGGCGCGCATCAGGGCCTCGAACCCGCGGTTGTGGACCGCGGAGACCGGAAACACGGGGGCGCCGAACCGCATGAAGTCCGCCGCGGCCGCGTCGCGCCCGGGGTGGTCGGCCTTGTTGGCGGCGATGAACAGGGGCTTGCCACTGCGGCGCAGCCCGGCGATAGCCTCTTCGTCCCGGGGCGTCAGGCCGGCGTCCAGATCCGTCACGCAGATGATCGCCGCCGCCGCCCGCACCGCGCACTCCACCTGCCGGCGGACGAGCCGGTCCAGTTGCCCGACGTCACCCGGCGCATCGGACGGGCCGAGCCCGCCCGTGTCCACCAGTTCGAAGGGATGCCCGTCCCAGGCGGTTTCGTGCACGAGCCGGTCGCGCGTGACGCCGCGCTCGGCATGCACGATGGCCGTACGGCGTCCGGTGAGCCGGTTGAAGATCGCCGATTTGCCGACGTTCGGCCGGCCGACAATCGCGACGACCGGCAGGCTGGAATCCGATCCGCCGGCCGTGGCAGCACCGGATGGCCCGGAGCGGGAGCCGCCCGCGGGTGCATCCGGGTCGAGGGCCTTGCTCATGGTTCGTCCCATCCGGCTGTAATGAACCGCCAGGGAAGCTTCTTCTGACGGCGCGTGCCGTCATCCCGGCAGGCCCGCGCGGCGGAAGTCGTCCCGGTCCCCGCGGCCGCTCCCTCACTCGGGACAAGGTATCCCATCGGGGCGGCCGAGAACAGGTTTATTTCGGCCGGCGCGCGTCCTGTCTTGCATTCTAACCCCGAGCCATATAGGCTATAGGTCGTGCCGGGCCGTCTTAACGGGAGGTGGCGATGGCGATCCATTGCGTAGAGCAGATTGACGACGCCGTGCCGGTTCGGCACGTGCTGGCGAGCGTATCCGACAAGACCGGCCTGGCCGAATTTTTGATCGGTGTGGCGCGGGCCTGTCCGGCGATGACGGTGTATTCCACCGGCGGCACCTATGAGGCGCTGAGGGCGGCGGCGGGGTCCGGCCCGGCCCGCCTGCGGCTGCGCCAGGTATCGGAGTACACCGGGCAGCCGGAAATGGAGGGTGGGCTCGTGAAGACGCTGGACGTCAAGATCTACCTGGGCCTGCTGAGCGAAACCTACAATCCGGCCCACGCCGCCGACCTGGCGCGCGTGAGCGGCGTGGCGATAGACATGGTGGTGGTGAACCTGTATCCCTTTGCGAAGACGGTGGCCCAGGCCGGCGTGACGCCCGAACAGGCCCGGGGCCAGATTGATATCGGCGGGCCCTGCATGGTCCGGGCTGCCGCCAAGAATTTCCTGCGCGTGGCCTCGGTGACCAACCCGAACGATTACGGCGCGGTGCTCGCCGAATTGGAGCGGAGCGGCGGCCGCCTGTCGCTGGCGACCCGCTTTGCGCTGGCCCGTACGGCGTTTGCGCACACGGCCGCCTACGATGCCGCGATCGCGGCGTATCTGGCCGGGTGTCCGGCCGACTCCGTCCTGGCGGGCTACCGGCGGATGGATGCCGGAGGAAAGGGCCATGAATCCTGTATCGCTGGATGACCTGCTCCGCACGTTTTTTTCGTGCGACAAGCGCGAAATCATGCGCCTCTTCGGCGAGTTGCTGGACGCCATGGAGGCCGAAGAGGGCCTGCCGCCAAGCATGGCCA
>CAZUYI010000355.1:0-2753 GCA_964624095.1 uncultured Verrucomicrobiota bacterium
ACTCCTCTTCCCAGGATGAAAACCTGGTGTCCTGACCGATAGACGATGGGCGCAGGCGGCGCGGGCGGCCGTCTTGACTCGGGAAGCCGCCCGCCAAAAGCGAGATACCATACCAGATTTCCGCCTCCACGCAACCGGCAAACGCCGCCTTTTTTTCCTTGTATACCTAGGATCCCTATGCTAGGAGGCAAACGACGATGGCCAGGTGGACATGGCCGGCACGGGGCGGCGCGCGGGGAATGGAGGAGGCACGTATGGACACGGAGCTGGTGAAAGGCACGGTGGCGCCCATCATCCTGAAGCTGCTCAGCGAGCGGCCGATGTATGGGTATGAGATCATCAAGCAGGTGAACGAGCGCACGAACAACGCCCTGGCCTGGAAGGAAGGCACGCTCTATCCCTGGCTGCACCGTCTGGAGAACGACGGGCTGATCGCGGGGGACTGGCGGGAGGCGGAGACCGGCCGGCCGCGGAAATATTACACGCTCCGCCGCAGGGGGCTGGCGGCGCTCCGGGGGAAACGCGCGGAATGGGGCGTTTTTGCGGCCGCCGTGACCAGCCTGCTCCGGGAAGGGGCGCGCGCATGAACCCGACGAGCCCTCTGCAGGCCTTCCTCGAGGCCGCGTCCGCCGGGCTCGAGGGCGACCCCGAGCTGCAGCGCGAGGTCCGGGCCAAGCTGGCCTCGCACGTGGAGTCCGCCGAGCAGGCGCTGCGGGCAGCGGGCCTGGCGCCCGACAAGGCCGCTGGGCAGGCGCTGAAGTCCCTGGGCCCGGCCACCGACATTGCGGCGGAGCTGGCCGCGGCGAACCGGCGGCGCCTGGCCTGGCGCGCCCGCGCGCGGCTGGCGGTCCTGGCCCTGCTGGTGCCGGTGGCGGTGCTGGCGGCGCTTTACACCTATCTCCGCGCGGCGGGCGCGTTTCCGCCCGACGGGGTGATTTCAAACATCGCCGAGCTGGACGTATTCGGTCCAACCGGTTTGCGGACGCTCGACCGAGGGCTGTTCGGCCTGTCCCGTCGCCGGCCGCCCCGGCTCACGCCCGCGCAGCGCCTGGTCCTGCACGGAGACACAACGCGGGGCTCGGAACCGGCCCGCTGGCGCGCCCTGTGGGAGGCGCACCCGGACAACCCGGTCTACCTGAACCATTACATTACCATCCTGGCCGCCCGATACAGCGAGTTGGGCCGCGACGACGCGGACCGGCTGGCCGCGTTCGAGCGCGAACTCGAGCAGGCCCGGGCCTCGGAGCCGGACAACGCGCGCTTCGAGTACCTGCTGGCCGGCAAGCTCATCGAGATGGCGGCGCGGATCGAGGTGGTGCAGCCCGGCGCGACGAACGGCACGGAGGCCCTGACCGTCGAAATCCGCGACGCGGCGGCCTACGCCCGGGCCCTGGAGTCGTTCCGGACCGCGCGGGGCAAACCGTACCTGCGGCGCTATGCGTCCGACATGCTCCGCGAGCACCTGGCGCTCCTCGGGGAGCCTGCCACCCTGCGGGAGCAGATCGAATACATAGCCATCGCGGCCGGCGTGCTGATACCGGATGCCAGCCTGTACCGCAACCTGGCCCGCGCGGCGTGTATCGAGGCCGGACGGCACATCGAGGCCGGCCGCCCGGACGACGCCCGGGCCCTGCTGGAAGGTTGCCTCGCGTTGGGCCTGGCCCTGCATCGCGATGCCTTTTGTCTAGTGGACCTGCTGGTGGCCAACACGATCGTCGGCATCTACGGCAACCGCGCGCCGCCGCTCTACGAGCGGATGGGCGATCCCGCGGCGGCGGACGCGGCGCACCGCCAGGCGGACCTCCTCTCGCGCCCCGTCTCGGCCTGGCGCGCCCGGGCCAAGGCGGGCACGGCGCCCGATGTCGAGTCCCGCCTGCGCCACCAGGGCAGCCGGCTGGCGGCCTTGCTACTCCCGGCGATCGGGGAACCCCTGAGCGACGGCGACCTGCGGCCCGGCCGGCTGCTCGAGTACACCCTGGCCGATCGGGTCGTGACGGAGACGATCCTGATCCTCCTGTTGCTGGTCCTGGCGGGGTGCCTGACCGTCTGGCTGCGCTGGCGGTTCGCGCGCGGCGGCGCCTCGGCGCCGCTGCTGCTCCTGCCTGACGGCCGGGCCGCGCTGCGGATTGCCTGCTTCGGGGCGATCCTGCCGCTGGCCGGCTACTTCATCTATACCCGCTGGCTGCCGGTGGGCGGGCGCTCCCTGGCCGCGGCCTATCTCTGGCCCAAGCTGCTGCTGCAGATGACCGTGCTGGCCGCGCTGATCCTCGGCCTCACGGCCGGGCTCTCGTCCGACGCCGTCCGCCGGCGCTGCCTCCGCCTGGAAGTGGCCGTGCCGCCGGCGCGATTCCGGACATTCCTCCGCGCGGTGTACCTGTCCCTCACGGGCGCCGCGCTGGCGGGCTGCCTGCTGCCGTCCGCCTGGCTGGCCCAAGACGCCGCGGCCTGGCGCCTGGGCGCGGCCTCCGCGGTGGCCGCGCTCCTGGCGCTGTTCCTGGCGGGCGCCGGGCTCGCCGTCTGGAGCCGGTTCCTGGCCGGCCGGGCGGAATACGGCCTCTACTACGGGACGGTGGCCCGGTCGCAGCTGCCGACCCTGGCCCTGGCGATGCTGCTCCTCTCGCTCCCGGTCCGTCACTACCTGGCGGCCGAAGAACACCGGCTTGTCCGGAGCGACGCCACCGCCGCGGCCATTCAGACGGGCGGGTTCACCGTGCCCGAGTCGCGCCTCGTCGAACAACTCAAGCAGCAGACGC
>CAZUYI010000355.1:2827-3063 GCA_964624095.1 uncultured Verrucomicrobiota bacterium
GGTTGCTGGACTGACCGGCGGCCGGAGCGTCTTGTGCCGACCGATGGGCGCACGGCGCCCGCATCCGCGGGCCGTGGACCGGACGGCTTCCGACCCGCTGCCCCGCTTTGTGGGTACCCCGCTGTAACGATCCGCGCTATCCTTCCGACTGATGTGAATGACGGGTACGCGACAGCCCATGGAGGACATCACGATGAACACCCGCCACCTGACCCTCGCGTTGCCGCTGCTCTTGC
>CAZUYI010000356.1:0-985 GCA_964624095.1 uncultured Verrucomicrobiota bacterium
CCATCGCCCTGGCCTCGATGGCTCTGATCATGACCAATATTGACGGTTATGGCATGGGCTACGCGCTCTACCGCATCACCAGCGACGCCGAGGAACTGCCCTTCCCCATGGCCCCCGTGGGCGCCTCCGGCATCACCGCCCTCGTCGAAAGCAGCGACTCGCACGAAACCTGGCGCTGGAACTGCTTCTCGATCGGCGGCATGCTGGGAATCCTGTTCGGGTCAGTCTACATCGCCCTGCCGGCCATCACGGGCTCCTTCCTGCCCAAGCCGCTCATGCTCATCCCCCTGCCCTTCATTGACTTTACGCCCGCCACGGGCCATATCCTTCCGGCCACGCCGATCAACCTGACCATAGACCTCGGCCTCATCATCACCGGCATGGTGTTGCCCTTCTGGGCGGTCATCGGCGGCGGGCTCGGCGTGCTGGCGGCCATGATCGCCAACCCGATCCTGTACCGCACCGGCATCCTGTCCAACTGGCAACTGGGCATGGACGTGCTCGATACGACCTACGTCAACAGCATTGATTTCTACCTCTCCTTCGGCATCGGGCTCACCATCGCCATCGCCCTCGTCAGCATCGGGCAGGTCATCCGACCCCTGTTCCGCCTGTTGCGCCCGAAGCGGCCGGCCCGGGAACTGACCCCCGCCGAGCGCGGCGAGCGCCGCCCCAGCGCCTGGCAGCGGGCCTTCCGCAACAACGTGAAGCGCGGCGACTTTTCGATCTTCATCGCGCTGGGCATTTACGCGTTTTCCTCCACCGCTTGGATCAGCCTGTCCACCTGGCTGATCCCGGGGTTCCCCTGGAAGTTCTTCGTGGTCTACGCCGCGGTCTACACGCCCCTGATCTCCTATGCCTGCGCCAAACTCGAAGGGACGGCCGGACAGGCCCTCAACATCCCCATGATCCGCGAGGCCACCTACATCCTCAGCGGCTACCGCGGCGTGCAAATCTGGTTCGCCCCCGCGCCCCTGCACAACTA
>CAZUYI010000356.1:995-3061 GCA_964624095.1 uncultured Verrucomicrobiota bacterium
TGGCCTCGCTGCTCTTCTCGCAGCTGCTCTGGAACATGGCCGACGTGCCCTCGGACGCCTACCCCTTCGCCCAGCGCATGTGGGACCTTCAGGCCAAGAACCTGTGCCTGACCATGAGTTCCACGATGGAGGGCGGCTCGCTGTTCTTCGAGGCGCTCAAGGGCCGCTGGTTCTTCTTCGGTCTGGGCTTCGGCGTCTCCGTCTACGCGCTGCTCTCCGTGTTCGGCATGCCGACCCTGCTCCTGTTCGGGTTCGTGCGCGGGCTCGGCCAGGGCACGCCGGCGGGGCTGACCTTCGAGGTGATCGGCGCGCTGGTCGGCCGCTACTATTTCCGGCGCGTGTTCGGCGCCATGTGGATGAAGTACACCCCGGTGCTGCTGGCCGGCTATGCCTGCGGCATGGGCCTGGTCGCCATGGTGGGCATGTCCATCGCGATCCTGAACAAGATGATGGCGCCCCTGGTATTCTGACATGAACCGACACCCCATAACCTGGCGCGCGGCGCTGATCGGATTGCTGGCGGCGGCGGGCACGGCCGTGCTCTCGGTCCTGGGCTCGAATTTCCAGCAGATCATCCTGGCCAGTTGCCAGATCCCCGTGCTGCCGTACCTGGTCCTGATCGGTATGGTGCTGCTGCTCAACCCGCTGCTGCGCCTGATCCGGGTCGTCCGGGTCTTTTCGGGCGTGGAGTTGCTGATCGTGTTCCTGATGGGCTCGGTCTCGGCGGGCATCGCCAACTTCGGGCTGGTCGAGCAGGTCATCCCGCTGGCCGGCAGCCTGTTCTACGGCGATTGGAACAACCCGCAGTCCGAGTGGAGCCGGCATATCGCCCCGTTTGTCAACGAGGCCTATTTCGTGTCCGAGCCCGGGATGCAGGAGGCGGCGCGCGCCTATCACCGGTCCTACGGCGAGGTGCTGCGCGCGAAGGCCGTCCTGGATACCGCGGGCCGCGCCAAGGCTGCCCGTGCCCGGGCGGCCGAGGCGGACGCCGCGATCGCCGCGGCCCGGTCCGATCCCGCCTTGTCGCCCGAGGCGCTTGCGCTGCGGCTGAGCCTGCTGCAGGGCTCGCGGGACGGCGCCGCGGCCGCCGCCGAAGAGGCCGACCGCACGTGGGCGCCGTACGCGGCATCGCTCGGGCTGCCGGACCGCGACACGATCCTGGCCGAGTATCCGGCGCGGGTCGAGGCGCTGTCGGCCGCGTCCGACCGCGACCGCCAGGCGCTGGCCGCGCTGGAGGCGAAGGCCTTCGAGAACGTCGCGCTCTTCCGGCGCGGACTGCCCCGCGGCATGTCGGCCTTCCCGGGCATCCTGCCGATGGCACGGGACAACGTGGCGTCCTACTTGGCGCGGCTGCGCCGCCTGGTGGTCGGCATGAAGGCCCTGCACCAGGTCCGGGCGGCGGTGGACGGGCTGGCCGCCCTGCCGGCGGACGCCCCGCCGGAGCCGGGCGCCCGTGCGGCAGTCCTCGCCGCCCTGGACCGGGCGGGCCAGTTCCTCGGGCCGCTGGCGGAATCGGCGTCCTACGCCGAGCGGCGCGAGGCGCTGCGCGAACAGAAGACCCTGCTGACCGAACGCATCCGCCAGCGCGACGAGGCCTTGAAGCCGGACCGCGACGCGCTCCGGGCGGCCGGCGCCGCCGGCGCCCGCGACCTCGAGGCCCGGGTGTCGGTGCAAGAGCGGGAAATCGAGGATCTGGCGGACGAGTTGAGCGCGGTGGATGCGAACCAGGAGCGCAACGACTGGCAACTGGCCAGCGCCGAGGCCGTTCGCGGGCTGGTCGAGTCCCTGGACGGGGCCCGCGCCGGCGTGGCTGGCGGGGTCCGGCCCGCCGGCGCGCTGCGCGCCGAGCTGGACGGGCTGTTGCCCGTGTTTGCCTCCCTGGACATCTCGCTGCGCCGGTATTTCATGGGCGAGATTCCCTGGCGGCACTGGGCGCGCCCGCTCGGCCGCTGGGCACTGCTGATCGGGCTGACGTACCTGGTGTTCATGTCGCTCAACGTGCTCATTTTCCGCCAGTGGGCGCACAACGAAATGATCACCTACCCGCTGGCCGAACTGCGCGACGC
>CAZUYI010000357.1:0-3033 GCA_964624095.1 uncultured Verrucomicrobiota bacterium
CGGTGGCACGCAGGCCGGCCTGGCGCTGGGAGCGCGGCGGGCGGGCTGGCCCGGGCAATTGTGGTCAACAGCGGCTGCGCCAACGCCTGTACCGGACTGGCCGGGCGGCGCGACGCCGATCGCACGGCCGCCCTGGCCGCGCGCCTGCTGCGCTGCCCGGCGCGCCAGGTCTTCGTGTGCTCGACGGGCACGATCGGCACGCGCCTGCCCATGGACCGCATCGAAGCCGGGCTCCGGCGCGCGGCGGCCGCGCTCGATCCCGCCGGCGGGCCAGCGGCCGCCGAGGCCATCCTCACCACCGATACCCGCCCCAAGACATCGGCCGCGGCGTTCGACCTCGGCGGACGCCGGGTGACTGTCGGCGGCATGGCCAAGGGCGCCGGCATGATCCACCCCAAGATGGCCACCCTGCTCGTCTTCCTCGCAACCGATGCCACCGTGAAGCCCGCGCCCCTGCGGGCCGCCTTGCGCGAGGCCGTATCGCTCAGTTTCAACCGCCTCTCCGTGGACGGAGACCGCAGCACGAACGACACGGCGCTGTTCCTGGCCAATGGGACCGCCGGCGCGGCGCTGGGCCCGGGCCACCCGCGCTGGCGGGTGTTCCGCGATGCCCTGCAGGCCGTGACCGCCGACCTGGCGCGCCAGATCGTGCGCGACGGAGAGGGCGCAACCAAGCTGGTGACCGTCAACGTCCGCGGCGCGACGGGCGCGGCGGACGCCGAGCGGGTCGCCCGCGCGGTGGCCAACTCGCTGCTCGTCAAAACCTCCTGGTTCGGCGAGGACCCCAACTGGGGCCGCGTGATCTGCGCCGTCGGGTATTCGGGGGCGCCCGTCGCGCCCGACCGGATTGACATTGCCTACGACGGCCTGACGGCGGTGCGGAATGGCCGCTCGGCCGGCCTCGCGCCCGAGGCGCTCCACGCCGTGCTCGCGAAGCCGGAGTTCCAGATCGATATTCACCTGCACCAGGGCGCGGGCTCCTTCCGCCTCACGACCTGCGACTGCAGCGACGCCTATGTCCGCATCAACGCCTCGTACATGACCTGACGGGCACCATGAAAACCCTCATTGACAAGGCCCACGTGCTCGTCGAGGCCATGCCCTATATCCAGGCGTTCCGGGGCGAGACGGTGGTCATCAAGGTCGGCGGCAGCGCCATGGAGGACCGCGCCTGCCACGACGGGATCCTGGCCGACGCGGCCTTTTTGGACTGCGTGGGGCTGCGCCCGGTCATCGTCCACGGCGGCGGCAAGGCCATCACGCGGCGCATGACGGCGGCGGGCCTGCAGCCGGCGTTCGTGGGCGGGCTGCGGGTCACGGACGCGGAGTCCATCCGGCTGGTGGAAGAGGTTTTGAACCACGAGGTCAACGTCGAGATTGTCGAAACCCTGATCGCGCGCGGGGCCCGCGCCGCGGGACTCCAGGGACCCAGCATCCTCCAGGCCGAGAAGCTGCTCGCCGCCGGTCCGGCGGGCGGGCCGCCGCTCGACATCGGGTTCGTCGGCCGGGTGACGGGCGTGACGCCGGAGCCGATCCGGGCCTGCCTGGCCGCCGGCCTGCTGCCGGTCATCACGCCGCTGGGCCGCGGGCTGGACGGCGCGGTGTACAACATCAATGCCGACGAGTCCGCCGCGGCCGTCGCCCGGGCGCTCCGGGCGCGCAAGCTGGTGTTCCTGTCCGACGTCCCCGGCCTGCTGCGCACGGCCTCGGACCCGCAGTCGGTCCTGTCCACGCTGCGCCGGCGCGACGTGGACGCGCTGATCCGCGACGGCGTGATCGCCGGCGGCATGCTGCCCAAGATCCGGGGCGCGCTCGACGCGCTGGATGCCGGCGTGCGCAAGGTCCACATCGTGGACGGGCGCGTTCCGCACTCACTGCTGCTCGAACTGTTCACTGACCAAGGCATAGGCACGGAGATCACCCCCGATGAGTAAGACCGAAGACATTGTCCGCCTGTTCGACCAGTCCGTCATGGCCACGTACGCGCGCCGCCCGATCGCCTTCGTGCGCGGGCGGGGCACCAAGCTCTGGGATGCCGAGGGCAAGGTCTACCTGGATTTCGTGTCCGGCATTTCGGTGCTGAACGTGGGCCACAGCCACCCGGCCGTCACGGCGGCACTGTGCGCGCAGGCCGAAGCCCTCACCCACGTCTCCAACCTGTACTACACCGAGCCCCAGGGCCGGCTCGCCGCGGCGCTGGCCGGTCTGGTCTCGGGCGGCAAGTGCTTCTTCTGTAATTCGGGGGCTGAAGCCAACGAGGCGCTCATCAAGCTGGCCCGCTACCGGGGGCACGGGCGGAACCAGTTTGAAATCATCACGATGCGCAACTCGTTCCACGGCCGCACCCTGGCCACGCTCGCGGCTACCGGCCAGTCCAAGGTGCAGAAGGGATTCGAGCCGCTGCCGACGGGCTTCGTGCACGCCGGCTTCAACGATCTTCATTCCGTGCGGGCCGCCGTCACCGACCGCACGACAGCCATCCTGGTCGAGGCCGTGCAGGGCGAAGGCGGCGTCATCCCGGCGGAGCCCGATTTCCTGCGCGGCCTGCGGGCGTTGTGCGACGAGCGGGACATCCTGCTGATGTGCGACGAGATCCAGTGCGGGCTCGGCCGGACGGGCGCGTGGCTGGCCTTTCAGCACGCGGGCATCGAGCCGGACGCCTTCTCGCTGGCCAAGGGACTGGGCAGCGGGTTCCCGATCGGCGCGATGGTGGCCCTGCCCAAGGTGGCCGACCTCCTGCCTGCCGGCTCACACGCCAGCACGTTCGGCGGCTCGCCGCTGGCCTGCGCGGCGGCGCTGGCGACGCTCCAGGTGATCGAGCAGGAGCACCTGCTGCAGCGCGCCTCCGACATGGGCGCGCTCTTCCGCAAGGGGTTGGAGGCGCTGGTCGCCAAGTACGCGAAGCCCGGCCAGCTCAAGCAGGTGCGCGGGCTGGGCCTGATGCTCGGCCTGGTGCTCGACGGGCCGGCGCGGCCGCTCGAGGACGCGCTGCTGGAGATGGGCCTGATCGCACTGACGACCGGCGAAAAGGTA
>CAZUYI010000358.1:0-2951 GCA_964624095.1 uncultured Verrucomicrobiota bacterium
GGGTGGTGCCGGTCGGAGGCGGCGTCGAGAATCTCGTTGAGCACGTAGTACCCGGAGGCAATCAGGCAGACGGCGGCCACGCCCCAGGCCACCCGCGCGAGCGTCGTCCAGGTCATCAGCGCCGGCCGGAAAAAGAGCGCCAGCAGCACGCCCGGCAGCATGAACACGTTCTTGAACCAGTTGTCCGGCCGCATGAGCCGGACATACGTAATCATGCGCGCTGCCACCGGAATCCCCCCTCGACCCCGCGGGCGCCGCCCGCGCCGTGTATGAACCGTCTGCCGGGCAGTGTACTGCCGGCCGATGCCGGGTCAAGCCGGAAGCCTGTTTGGCGTTGCTTTTCGCGGCGGCTGTGCCATGCTCCTTCCGGAACGCCGCACGGCTCGGCAGGCCGCGGCGCCGTCGCACAGGGGCCCATTCCATGGCTGAGCACTCTGTCATCCTGGCGGCGGACGCGCACGTCCACGTGTACCCGGCCTTCGATGCGCACCGGGCGCTGGCGGCGCTCGACCGGGGCCTGGCGCGCATGGCGGCGCGGCGCGGCCGCGGCGCCGCGCCGGCAACCATTCTGCGGGCCGGATTCCTGACGGAAACCCGGTCCTGTTCGTTTTTCGATCAGCTCCGCGCCGGCCGCGCGGTTCCGTGCGGCCTGTCGGCGGAGGCCGGTCCGAGCCCCTCCGAACTGACGCTGACCGGACCGGGCTTCGGCCCGCTGATCCTGGTGGCCGGCCGCCAGATCGTGACGCGCGACCGGCTCGAAGTGCTTGCGCTGGGACTGACGGCGGCGCCGGAGGACGGCCTGGACACCGAGGCCGCCATCGAGGCGGTCCTCGCGGCGGGCGGGATTCCCGTGCTGGCCTGGGCGCCGGGCAAATGGCTGTTCCACCGAGGCCGGTGTGTCCAGGCCGCGATCGCACGCTGGGGCCGCGCGCTGGCCGTGGGCGATTCGGCGCTGCGCCCGGCGCCGTGGCCGGAACCGGCGCTGATGAAGCGGGCGCGCCGGCGCGGCCTCGCGGTGCTGCCCGGGTCCGATCCGCTGCCGCTCCCCGGCGAGGACCGGGTGCCCGGCCTGTACGGGCTGACCTGCCCCGCCGAGCCCGGCGCCCGCTCTCCGCTCGCCATCCTGCGGCGCGTCATCCAAGTGCGCCCGGCCGATATCCGGCCTGCCGGCCGGCGCCGGTCGGGCCCGGCGGTCCTGCGGGCGCTCGTCCGGCTGCGCTCGGCGCGCTAAACGACGCCCGCGCGCAGCCAGTCAATAAGCCGCCGCGCCAGCTCGACGCGATGCGCCGAGAACACGTGGTCGTCGTCGAAGACCAGCTCCGTCAGCCGCGGCGCCTTGGCGGCGCGCAGCGCCTCGACAAGCCGGTCGTGATGCTCGGCCTTCGGGACAATCGTGTCGCGCGCGCCCGCCACGAGCAGCAGTGGGCGGCCGGCCAGCGCGGGCGCACGGTCCGCGACGCTCCACGCCTCCGCCCCGCGGATCATGTCGGCGACCATGCGCCGCGCGTCGCCGCGGACGATGGGCGAGTCGCCGTCCATGGGCGGGCGCAGGAAGGACTCCAACCAGGCGCGTCCCTGAGCATCCCGGCTCGCCCGGCGGCCGAACCGGCCGAAATCGGCTCCGGCCAGGAAGGCCAGCCCTGCCAGGCGCGCGTCGCCGGCAGCCGTGATCGCTCCGACCCACCCGCCGAAGCTGTGACCCACCAGCGCCACGCGGGTCGGGTCCGCCCGGTACGCCTTGGCCCAGTCCCGACTGCGCGCCTGTGCCACCGCCTGCGCCGCGTCCTCGAGCGCGTGGGCGAGCGTGAACTCGCCGCCGCTCGCCCACGTGCCCCGGTAGTTGAAGAAGAGCGCGTTCATGCCGGCCCGCCGCAGGGCCTGCGCCAGGTCGAGATTCCGCTCGTTGCCGGGATAGCCGTGCAGCAGGATCACCGTCGGGTGCGGGCCGGGCCCGTTGGCCACGTACAGGCTCCCGTGCAGCGCACTCCCGCCGCTCTCGATCGTCACCTTGCTGAGCGACGGGGGAAAGGCCGGATCCACCGCCGCCGGGTCCGCGATCGCCGGGTGATGGATCCCGCCTGTTGACAGGGCAGGTGTGCTTGGCATGCTGGCGTCTCCCTGGTTGGACTGCTCGGTCGTGCGCAAAGGCCCCGGCGGGCCGGGTCAACCGGTACCGATCTCCCTGCTGCATCCGGTCATTCACATGGATGGCTATCAGAACTTGTCGGCCAGGCTCCAGCGGAGCCGGCTCAGCGGCGGCGCGGGCGGGGCGCCGAGCGGGCCGCGCACCATGAAGACTTCGCGGGTGGCACCCGTTTCCGGACGGGGCTTCACTCCCCAGGCGTCGAGGATGCTCCAGGCCGCGTGTCCTTCAGGCAGGGCCAGGGCGAGCGTGGGGCGGCCGGCCGCGGAGGCGGCCCGGGCGGCGGCGCCGAGCAGGGCCTGTGCGGCGGCGAGGTCGCCGCCGGCGCAGTGGAGTTCGGACACCAGCACTCGGTCCGTCTCGTGTTCGACGCGCACATATCCCGCGTCCCTGCCCTGGCGCCGCAGGAAGAGAAGGCTCAGCTTTTCCGAGTGGTTGAAGAGGGTCTGATAGAACTCCCAATAGCGCGGGTCGCGAAGCACCTTGCCGTCGGCGTTGGGGCTGGCGTCATAGAGCCCGGCCGCGCGGCGCAGGGCGGCGGGATCCAGCCTGCGGACCTCGTCGCAGCAAAGCCCGCCGGCGGGCGGGGGAATCCCGGCGGCGGGCACGGTCACGTAGTGCTGCTCGACCGCGCGGAACCCGTGGGGCTCGTACACGGCCGGCGCGCCGGTGAACAGGATGCCGGGCGCGCCGTCGGCGTCCATCTCCCGCATCCAGGCGGCCATGAGCCGGCGCGCCACGCCCTGGCGGCGAAACGGCGCCGGCGTGGCGACGCCGGCGATGCCGGCCGCCGGGACGGGCCGGCCGG
>CAZUYI010000359.1:0-2919 GCA_964624095.1 uncultured Verrucomicrobiota bacterium
GCCTGGGGCCGGCAGGGCCGGGTCTGGCTCCATCTCGGCGGCGCCAAGCCCGCGGCCGAGGTCTGGGTCAACGGGACGCGCGTGGGCGCCTCAGCCAGTTCGCGAGTCCCGCTGAAGGCGGATATCACCCAATGGGTCCAGTGGGACGGCGTGAACGCGCTGACGATCCGGATATTCGGGCCTGAGCTGCAATTGAACGGCATCTGGGACTATCCCGGCACGCGGGGGCTCGGACAGTGGTACGGGTTGTACCGGGGCGTAAGCCTGGAATGGACGGGCGCCGCATGGATCGAAACGCTCCGGGTCGAGCCCGATATGGAAGGCCGGCAGGTGCGGCTGGAAGCCGCCGTGGCGCGGCGCGGCGCGGTGCCGGGCCGGCTGGATGTCAGGTGTGCCGTCACCTGCGCGGCCGACGGCATGCCGGCCGGCGCCGCGTCGTCGCCGCTGCCCGCGTTCGAGGGGGAGGCCGCCGCCTGCGGGTTGACCGTACCGATCCCGGACCTGAAGCCGTGGTCGCCGGACACCCCGGTGCTGTACCGGGCGGAGGTCGCCCTGCTCGAGGGCACCGCGGTGGTGGACACGGTGTCGCTCCGGTTCGGGTTCCGCGCAATATCGCAGAAAGACGGGGCGGTGTTTCTGAACGGCGCGCCGGTGTTTCTCCGGGGCGGCTGCGATGACCAGGTCTATCCGGAGACGATCTGCCCGCCGGCCTCGAAGGACTTTTATACCCGGCGGCTCGAGCTCGCCAAGCAGTACGGCTTCAATTACACCAAGAGCTGCGTCGGGGTGTTCCCGCACGATTTCCTGGAGGCTGCCGACGACGTCGGCTACCTCGTCTGCCAGGAGATGCCCTTCGGGCTCGCGGGCGCCCGAGCCGGCGCGAAGACCATGAATTACCGGGGCCTCCGGAGCGATCCGCCGGACGCGCTCGCCCGCTTCTGGACGCGGGAGCTGGAGCACATCGTGAAGGCCGATCGGCACCACCCCAGCGTGGTGATCTACAGCATGGCGAGCGAGCTGTCCCTGCGGGGGGCTTCCGAAAAATCGTTCCGGCTGTTCGGCCAGGACCTGCCGACCCTTACGCGGACACTGAACCCGCGCGCGCTGGTGATGGACGTGACGGTCGGCTTTGGCTCTAAACTGGACACGCCGTTCGGCCCGCGCGTCACGGATATCATTGAAGACGGCCTGGGCCACACGCCGTTCCGGGGAAGCGCGCGCGGGGAACTGGAACGCCCCATGATCCTGCACGAGTACAGCTGGTGGACGTCGCTCCCGAAGATCAGTCAGAAACACCGCTACCAGGGCCTTCCGGCGAGGCCCCACGGCATCGAGGACATGGAACGGGCCGCCGAGCGGTCGGGCCTGACCCCGCAGCTCGACGTGTTCGTCCGGAACTCGATCGAGCTGAAGCGCCTGCTCCGCAAGGAAGGGCTGGAATTCGCCCGCCGCCTGAAAGGCTGCGCCGGCTACCATCACTGGCTGATCCAAGATTTTTGGGACTGGTGCCCGGAAGGCGTCTTCAACGAGTTCTGGGAGCCGCCGGAAGACCTGCCGGCCGCGGAATTCCGGATGTATAACGACGACACCGTCCTCCTGCTCGGGGACCACGGCACCCGCTGCCTGCGGGCGGGCGCCGCGCTCGAGCTGCCGCTCCTGGTCTCCCACTACGGGCCGGCGCCGATCCGCGGCGCCCGCCTGGCCTGGCGCGTGGCGGATGGCGCGAACACGGTGCTCGAGGGGACAGCCGCCCCGCTCGACCTCGCCTGCGGCGAACTGACGCCGGCCGCCCGCGTGCAGGGAACACTGCCGGCCTTCGACCGCGGCCGGGAACTCGTCCTCACGACCGAGCTGGCCGGGCCGGGGGGTGCCGGCATCAACTCGAACCGCTGGAGCCTGTGGGTGTTCCCGGACCCGCGCCTCGAGCTGGCCGGACGCACCGTCCTGACCGACCTCGCGTCGGTGCAGGCGCGCTTCCCCGGCATACGTTCACTGACAGCGGGCGCCGCCATCGCCCAGGACGTGGATGGGGTCGTCGTCCAGTCGCTGGACCGCCCCGTCCTCGCCTACCTGGAAGCGGGCGGGCGCGTGGTGGCGCTCAGCCAGGGCGTTCTGCCCGAGGACAAAGGCTCGAAATCGTTCCGGACCATTCCTTTCAATAACGGCACGAACGGGAACATGGGCACCGTGATCAGCCCCCATCCGGTCCTCGATGGGTTTCCGCACGACGGCTGGTGCTCGCTCCAGTTCTTCCACCTGATCGAGGGCGTGTACCCGATGAGCCTGTCCGCGTTCGCGCCGCACCGCATCCAGCCCATCATCCGCAGCATCGGGCACCATGTCAGTATGCACGACAAGGCCTACCTGTTCGAGGCCCAGGTCGGGGCGGGGCGGCTGCTGGCGACGTCGCTGAACCTGGCGCCCGCCCTGGGCAAGCGCCCGGAAGCCGAGCATTTGCTGGCCGGGCTCATCCGGCACATGCTGAACGACACGCCGCCTCCGGCCAACCGGATTCCCCCGGACGTATTGACGCGAGCCGTGGCGCCGAGCCCGTGACGGGAAAACGAACCGAAACGCGAGGGTGCCCTGCGCGCACACAAACAAGGGAAGAACGCGGGACGGTTCTGCGCGGCGCTGATCGGGATGGCGGCGTGGGCGGCGGGCGCCGAGCCATTGACGCCGGACGGCATCCTGAAGGAGCTGGACGGCCTGACGCCCGTTGTCTTTCTGAGCAACACGTGGGGGCTGGCCTGCGCCGAGTCCGACGCGGCCTTCCCCGAGATCAAGGGGTTGGCGGCGGACCGTCTCGCGGACCTGCCCTTGCTGCCGGACGGGGCGCGCGTCGAACGCGGCGCGCTGGTCTTCACGTTGGGCGCCAAGCCGGCCGTCCTCGGGGCCTGGAATTACAGGAACCTGGCG
>CAZUYI010000360.1:0-243 GCA_964624095.1 uncultured Verrucomicrobiota bacterium
TCTCGGCGCGCTCACGCTCCTGCTCGGCGAGCGCGCCGACAAAACCCTCGTCCGCGACGGCGCCGCCGGCTGTGCCGTCGAAGCCGCCTTCCAGCTGCGCCGCAGCGACGAACTCGATGCCCTCCTCAAGGACGGTGGCATCACGCCCGATCCCGAGGGCGCCCTGATCATCCGGCGCACGCTCTCGGTGTCCGGCGCCGGGCGCCAGTACGTCAACAACAGTGCCGTTACCGTGCAGACGCT
>CAZUYI010000360.1:284-2908 GCA_964624095.1 uncultured Verrucomicrobiota bacterium
CACGGGCCGCACGATCACCAGGCGCTGCTGAAGCCCGAGGCGCAACTCGCGGTCCTGGACGCCTACGGACGGCTGGACACCGAGCGGGCCGCCTATCGCGAGGCCTATGACAGCCAGCAGGCGCTCCTGGCCCAGCTCCGCGCCCTCGAGGCCGATGGCGGGCCGGGTGCCGCCCGGGAGGCCGACCTCCTGGCCTTCCAGGTGAAGGAGTTGGAGGACGCCGCCTTGAGCGAGGAGGAGGAGCCGGCGATTGCCCGAGAACAGACCCTGCTGGGCGGGACGCAGACGGTGCTGGAGGCCGCCGGAGCCGTCACCCAGGCGCTGACGGATTCGGAAGCCAGCGCCTTCGGCCAGTTGGCGGCCGTGCAGCAGGCGCTCGACCGGCTGGCGGCGCTCGCGGAGCCGGCGTCCGGCTGGAAGCAGGAGGCACGGGCGCTGGCCGCGCAGATTCAGGACTTGTCACACCGGGTCGGCGCGTTCGCCGCGGGCATCGAGGGCGATCCCGGCCGGCTTCAGTGGATCGAGGAGCGCCTGCAGGTATATCACCGGCTCAAGCGCAAGTATGGGGGAACCGTGGCGGATCTGCGGCGCCTGCTCGATGCGGCCCGCGGGCGATTGCAGGCTTTGCGCACGCGCGACGAGCGCGCGGCGGCGTTACATGCCGACCTGGAGGCCGGCCGCACGCGCCTGGAGGCGCTGGGCCGCGCGCTGAGCCGCCGGCGCGCGGACGCCGCCGGGCGCCTGGCGCGCGCCATCACGGCCGAACTCCAGGACCTGGGATTCGAACGCGCCGGGTTTGGCATCGGGCTGGCGCCAACGGAGCCGGCGGCCTCCGGCCTGGATGCCGTCGAGTTCGAGTTCGCGCCCAATCCCGGCGAACCGCCGCGCCCGCTGCGCGCCATCGCATCGAGCGGCGAGATGTCCCGCGTCATGCTGGCGGTCAAGACGGTCCTGGCCGAGCACGACCGCGTGCCGGTCCTTGTCTTTGACGAAATTGACGTCAACCTGGGCGGACGCACGGCGGACCGGGTGGGCCTCAAGCTGGCGTCCGTGGCGCGGAGCCGCCAGGTGCTGTGCATTACCCACCTGCCCCAGGTGGCGGCCCACGGTACCGCCCACTTCGCGGTATCCAAGCGCACGGCCGGCGGGCGCACGGTCTCGGCCATGATTAGGCTTGACAACGGGGCGCGCCTGGAGGAAATTGCCCGGATGTTGGCTGGTCGCGAGTTGACCCCGGCCGCCCTGGCGCACGCGCGCGGGTTGCTTGGCAAGGCGGCGCCGGCTCCGCGGGAGGCCAACGGGCCCCGCGCGAAACCGGGTTCGAAACGCAGCGAAAGGATTCACGGATCATGACAAATCAGACGTCCACGCTGGCTTTGCTCGGCGGTCCCAAGACGGTGACGGCCAAGCCCCGGGACATGTTCCTCTGGCCGATCATCACCCGCGAGGACGAGCAAGCCGTGCTCGACGTCCTGCGCCGGCGCGCGATGTCCGGCTCGGACGTGACGCTGGAATTCGAAAAGGAATTTGCCGCCTGGCAGGGTGTCCAGTATGCCATCGGCTATTCCTCGGGAACCGCCTCCCTCCAGGCCGCCATGTTCGGGTGCGGGGTGGGTGTGGGCGACGAGCTCATCTGCCCGAGCCTGACCTACTGGGCCTCGTGTCTCCAAGCCTTTTCGCTGGGCGCGACGGTTGTGTTCGCCGACGTGGACCCCACCACGCTGTGCGTGGATCCGGCCGACATCGAGCGTCGCATCACGCCGCGCACCAAGGCCATCGTGGTCGTGCACTACGCCTCGTACCCGGCTGACATGGATGCCATCATGCCCATCGCCCGCCGGCACAACCTGAAGGTGATCGAGGACGTCTCCCACGCCCACGGCGGGCTCTACAAGGGCCGGCGGGTGGGCACGTTCGGGGACGTGTCCGGCTATTCGCTGATGAGCGGCAAGTCGCTGGCCGCGGGCGAGGCGGGGATCCTGACCACGAACGACCGCGACATCTACGAGCGCGCCCTCACCTTGGGTCATTACGAGCGCTTTTCGGCCGACGCCGTGCAGAACCCGGCGCTCAAGCCGCTGGCCGGGCTCCCGCTGGGCGGCTACAAGTACCGCATGCACCAGATGAGCGCGGCCGTGGCCCGCGTGCAGTTGAAACACTACGACGCGCGCATCCGGGAAATTGACAAGGCCATGAACCTGTTCTGGGACCTCCTGGAAGGCGTGCCCGGCATTGGGGTGCTCCGGCCCCCGAAAGACTCCGGCAGCACCATGGCCGGCTGGTACGCCGCCCGCGGGTTCTACAAGCCGCAAGAACTGGAAGGCCTGTCGCTCAAGCGGTTTGCCGAAGCCGTGCAGGCCGAAGGCGCCGTCTGTACCCCCGGCTGCAACCGGCCCCTGCACCTGCACCCGCTCTTCAATACCTGCGATGTCTACGGGCACGGCAAGCCCACCCGGCTGGCCCACGCCGACCGAGACCTGCGGCAGCCGCCCGGCTCGCTTCCCGCCACGGAGGCGGTGGTGAACCAGGTCTATGCCATTCCGTGGTTCAAGCACTTCCGCCCGAATTTCATCAAGCAGCAGGCCCGCGCCTACAAGAAAGTGGCCCGGCATTACAAGGAGTTG
>CAZUYI010000361.1:0-2898 GCA_964624095.1 uncultured Verrucomicrobiota bacterium
CCAGCACGTTGTTGATCTGGTTCGGGTAGTCGGAGCGGCCCGTCGCCATGACGTACGGACGGCCGCCCATCACCGCGGCCACCTGGTCAGGCCGCACTTCGGGGTCCGGGTTGGCCATGGCGAAGATACCCGGGCAATCGGCCATGGTCCGGATCCAGGCGGGCGCGAGGCAGTCGGCTGCCGAGACGCCGATGAACAGGTGGGCTCCGCGGACGGCTTCCTCCAGCGTGCGCAGCGGGGTCCGGACCGCATGGCGCCGCTTCATGGGGTTCAGGTCCGAGCGCTCCGCGTGGATGACCCCCTTCGAATCGCACAGCACGATGCCGCCCAGCCCGGCCTCCCGGAGCATATCGGCAATCCGGATGCCGGCGGCGCCCGCCCCATTGATGACGCAGCGCAGGCCGGCCAGGGCGCGGTCCGCCACCCGGGCATAATTGAAGACGGCGGCCAGCGTGATGACCGCCGTACCCCACTGGTCGTCGTGGAACACGGGAATATCGAGCGCCTCGTCCAGGCGCCGCTCGATCTCGAAACAGGCGGGTGCGGCAATGTCCTCCAGGTTGATGCCGCCGTACATCGGGGACAGCCGCATGACCGTGTCGATGACCCGCTCGGGGTCCGTCCTGCCCGTGCGCCGCCCGGACTCCCGGCACCACTCGAGCGGCACCGGCCAGGCATCCACGTCAGCGAAGGCCTTGAAGAGAACCGCCTTGCCTTCCATGACCGGGATGCTGGCCGTGGCGCCCAGGTCGCCCAGTCCCAGGATGGCGCTGCCATCGCTGACAACGGCCACCAGGTTGCCCTTGGCCGTGCAGGCGTAGACCGAGGCGGGGTCCGAGGCTATCGCCTTGACGGGCAGCGCGACTCCCGGCGTATAAGCCGTGCTCAAGGCGGCCTGCCCGTCCAGCGGCTTGGTCAGGAGCGTCCCGATCTTGCCGCCTTCGTGGTACCGCATAATTTCCGCTCGACAAATGCTCATTGGGGCGGGTAGTATACCCGAGCTTTTGCGGAGTGCAAAAGAATTTTGCGCCGGCCCCCTTCGTCTATCGGTCAGGACGCCAGGTTCTCATCCTGGTAAGGTGGGTTCGATTCCCGCAGGGGGCGCCCGGCGGCGGCTGTGCGCCCGGGACCACGCCATGAACAGCACGGCTGAACGGATCGGCATCGCCTGCGCGGGCAACTGGATCGTGGATCACGTCAAGGTGGTGGACCGGCTCCCCGCCCGCGGCATGCTGGGCAACATCCTGTCCGAATCGCGCGGCACGGGCGGCTCGGCCTTCAATACCCTGGTTGACCTGGCGCGGATGGGCGCGCCCTTTCCGTTGCTGGGATACGGCGTGATCGGCGACGACAGCGCCGGCGAGTTCGTGCGCCGCACCTGCCGCGGACTGGGGATCGACACGGCCGGGCTCGTGGTCGCGCCGGGCGAGTCCACCTCCTACACGGATGTGATGACCGAGTCCGGCACGACCGACCGCTCCTTCTTCCACCGGCGCGGCGCCAACGCCCTGTTCGGCCCGGCCCACGTGCCCGTCGAGCGGCTGACCTGCCGTCTCTTTCACCTCGGCTACCTGCTGCTGCTCGACGCCCTCGATGCGCCGGATCCCGACGCCGGCACGGCGGCGGCGCGCCTGCTGCAGCGCGTCCGGGCCGCCGGCATCAAGACGAGCGTGGACGTCGTCAGCGAAGACAGCGACCGGTTCAGCCGGATCGTGCCCGCGAGCCTGCGGCACACCGACTACCTGATCCTGAACGAGATCGAGGCCGGCCGCACGACCGGCCATCCCGTGCGCGATACCCGGGGCCGCCTGGACGCCGCCGCGCTGGTCGAGTCGGTCGAGGCGCTGTTCACCCTGGGCACGATGGAGCTGGCGGCGGTGCACATGCCCGAGGGCGCGTATCTCCGCACGCGGACCGGGCGCCGGCTGGCGCGCGGGTCCCTGGCGCTGCCGCCCGATTTCATTCAGGGCACGGCGGGCGCCGGGGATGCGTTTTGCGCCGGCTTGCTGTGGGGACTCCACGAAGGGTGGGACCCCGGCGATGCCATGCACATCGGCGCCTGCGCGGCGGCCGCCTGCCTGCGGCACCCGAGCACGACGGACGGCATGGCGCCGCTCGACGTCGTCCGCGAGCTGGGCCGGCGGTTCCCGGAACGCGAACCGCCCGTACACGTCTGAGCGGCGGCACGGCGCGAGGCCACGGCGTCCCATGCGAGGCTGCATCCAGGTCTACACCGGCGACGGCAAAGGCAAGACCACGGCTGCCCTGGGCCTGGCCCTGCGGGCCGCGGGCGCGGGCCTGCGCGTCTATATCGGACAGTTCCTGAAGCGCGGCGCCTTCCACGAGCTGCGCGCCCTGCGGCGCATTCCTGCCATCACGGTCCGGCAGTTCGGCAGCGGCCGGTTCGTCACGGGAAGCCCGGGGTCCGCCGACCTCCGCGCGGCCGAGCGAGGCCTGGCCGCCGCACGCCGGGCGCTGACCGGCGGCGCCTACGACGTGGTCATTCTCGACGAAGCCAACGTGGCCGTCACCTGCGGCCTGTTCCCGGTGGAGCGTCTGCTGGATCTGGCGGCGGACAAACCGCCCGCGGTGGAGCTGGTCTTCACGGGGCGCGGCGCGCATCCGCGCCTGGTCCGCCGGGCCGACTTGGTTTCCGTGATCGCGGCGCGCAAGCACCCCTATAACGCCGGGATCCGGGGCCGGCCCGGCCTCGAGTGGTAAGGGCGCGCTACGGCGCCGCCGGCGGGCCGGACTCCAGATAGGGGACCGGCGGTCCCGCCACCCAGCGGCAGTCGTCGGTGAGCACCGGCAGGCCGCGGGTGGACCAGTGCCAAGCCAGCCCGGCCGCCAACAACAGCAGCACGACACCGCCCAAAAGCGCCAGTCGGCGTCCGTCCA
>CAZUYI010000362.1:0-846 GCA_964624095.1 uncultured Verrucomicrobiota bacterium
GGCGCCTCGCCGATGAACAGGATGTCGGGGTCCAAGATGCCCTGCCCCGGCACTGCCTGCCGGCGATCGGCATGCAGGACGCAGCGGGTACAGACCGCGGCCGCGCGGGCCACCTCGGCGAGCCGAGCGTCGCGCGCGGCATGGTCCGGAGCGGGCTCTGCCGTTGCGCGCTCCCCGGGCGCTGCCGGGATCGCCTGCGCGGCCGCGGCCGGGCCGGCCGGGCTCGCCGGTGAGCCGGGCACCCGGCTGACACCCTCGTCCCGGAGCGCTTCGATGTGCTGTTCGAGGCCGTCGAGGATCCGGGCCAACCGGTCATGCGCCGGGGCGGCGGGCTTCTGCTTGCTGCACGGTTGAGGCATGGGACGATCCTCCAGGCGGATCAGCGGGGCGTCGGACCCCACACGCGGTCAGCGCGCGGCCGCCTGCGCGAGCGACGCCTGCCTCAGGCGGGCGTACCAGGGCCCGAACACGAGGTACAGCAACCCGAGCACCATGATGACCAGGGCCGCCTTGGGGGCGATATGCGGGCCGCGCACGAACAGCAGGCCGACGAGCACGATGCTGGGCAGGAAGATGGCGGCCACCTTGGTCGGCTTGGGATACGGCACATTCGAGACCTGCAGGGCGATCATGGCCAGGACCCCCAGGAGAAAGAACACCGCCACCGGGCCCTGCCCCAGCCGGAAGATGGATCCGAACACCTCGCTTTCGCTGAGCATGACGAAGATGGCGACCCAGCCCGCGCTAACCGTAATGGGCAGCCCGCAGTAGCCGCCCTGGCCCCGGAGCGTGTCCTTGACCTTGAAGCGCGCCAGCCGGATGACGCCGGAGAGCACCACGAGCGCC
>CAZUYI010000362.1:856-2884 GCA_964624095.1 uncultured Verrucomicrobiota bacterium
CCACGCGGTAGATGAGCACCGCCGGGGCCAGTCCGAAGGCCGTCATGTCCACGTAGGTATCGAGCTCGGCGCCGAACGCCGTGGTGCCCTTGAGCCAGCGGGCCACGTTGCCGTCAATGCCGTCCAGGATCATGGCCAGCATGATGCACTGGGCGGACAGCATGTAATAGGACGGCCCCTCGAGCGCGAACAGGATGCTGAAAAAGCCGCTCAGCATGGCGGCCAGGGTGAACAGCGTTGGGACCAGATGTCGCCAGGTTGCCGGCACAGGCTACCTCCCGCGGGCGGGCCATGGCGCCGCCCAGGTTCTGTTGCTGCGGTTGGAGACTCGAAGGGGCTACGGACCCGGCGCCGCCGGCGGCTCGCGCGGCACCAGGGTTGCGATCACGGTTTCGCCGGCCACCACCCGGTCGCCGGGCTTGACCCACACCTTCACGGCGGACGCCGGCAGGAACATATCGAGCCGGGACCCGAACTTCATCATGCCGATCCGGTCCCCCGTCTGGACCGTGCCGTCGGGCGGCGGCCAGAAGACGACCCGCCGTGCCACGGGCCCGACGATCTGGTTGACGAGGCAGCGGGTGGCGCCTTCGATGAGGATCTTGTTGTGCTGGTTCAGTTCGGAGGATTTTTCCTGGAACGTGAAGAGCCGTTTCCCGGGAAAATAACCCAGGAACCGGACCGTTCCGGCCAGGGGCGCCCGGTTCACGTGGACATCAAAAAGCGAGAGGAAGATGCTGATCCTCACGCAGTCTTCTTTAAGGACCTGGTCTTCCTTCAGGGACACCACGCTCATGATCTTGCCGTCCGCCCCGGCCACCACCGCGGCGGGATCCAGCGGCGGGTGGCGCTGCGGGTCGCGGAAGAAATAGAGCATATAGGCGGCGACCACCACGCCGAGCGCGACACAGACGCCGGCCGCGCGCCGGCGCCGCGCGAGCCAGGCCGCGAGCCCGAGCAGCCCGAACAGGATCAGGCTTCCGCAGAAAAAAGGCAGTACCTCCTTGACAACCGGAATGGGCATGCGCGGTCTCCTCCGAACAGACGGGGTCCAAAAACGCGAGGGGTACTATACCGGTCCTGGCGCCGCCTGACAATCCCAATCTATCCCGGCGTGCGCGCGGCCGCACCGCGCAGGGCGTGCCGGTCGGAACCGAGCCCCGAGCGCGGTGGGGGTGCGACGGCCGGGTGCAGGTACAGCGGCTCGAGCGGGTCCGACGGGATGCCGGCCGCCATTCGACGCCCGGCCAGACGCCCCAGTTCGGCCGCCCGCACCCATTGCGGCCCTTCGGCCACGCGCACGGAGGGCGGCAGGGCGGCGCGCAGCAGGGCGCCGATCCGGTCGCCATCGGGCGTCACAACCAGGGGCGCATCCGCCGGCACGGCGCCCGCGGGCACCCGGTCCCAGCCACCGCCAGCCCGCATGCCCGGCGGCGCGCGTTCGAAGCGACGGGTCCACCACTGGCCGCGGCGGGCATCGCCCACCACGCGGACCGCCTGCGCGCCTTCGGATTCCGCCGCCTGCCAGGCCAGCGTCTCCGCGCTGCTCAGCGCGTAGACCGGGATGCGGCCCGGCAACGCCAGCGCACGAGCGGTTGTAAGGGCCACCCGCAGCCCGCTGTAGGAGCCGGGCCCCATTCCCACGGCCACGCGCGAGAGGCCCGCGGGCTCGATGCCCGTGCGCGAGAACAGCGAGGCCAGGGCCTCAAACAGCCGCTGGCGGGCGCGCTGGGTATCGGTCCAGGACTCTTCGGCGAGCAGCCGGTCTCCGTCCAGAAGCGCCGCGCTGCCCGTCGCCGCCGACTGGTCTATGGCGAGCAGGATCATCGGATCGACTTCCTGATGCGGGTTGGGCGCACGGCAGGGACAGGGAGCCATGAACCGGGCGCGAAAGCAACATCAAAATCAACCCACACCAACAGCCACGCGGGTTCCGTTCGCGCTCGTCAGACGCTCATTCCGCGTTCGGAAAACGAGAGCGGGCGACGAGAGCGGATTACGAGTGGCTCCCGCCGTGCCCGTGCGGGT
>CAZUYI010000363.1:0-2854 GCA_964624095.1 uncultured Verrucomicrobiota bacterium
GCGACAGCGCCCGGACGTAGATTTTAGAGTCATCCGCGCAGCCCGCAAAGGCCGCCGGCAGCCGGGCCCGCTCGCCCTGTCCCACCGACAGGTAAACGGCCGGGCAGGTTTTCGGCGTGGGCGGCATGGCCAGGTTGGTGATCAGGTAGGGACCGCGTTCGGGCGCGACCTCCTGCCCGTTGACAAAAAATCGGGCAAACGCCCGGTCGTTCATGAGGGCCAGGTGCACCCAGCGCCCGTCTTCCGCCGGCGGACCGGCGATCGCGGTGCTCCCGTCCTTGTAGCTCGATTTGACCACGGCGCTCCATTGCCCGTTGCGGACGGACAGGTAATAGCTCGCGCCGAACAGCAGAAAGGCCTGCTCGCCCTGAGCCGGGTCGGCCAGGCCGCCGTTCAGCGGCTTCGCCCACAGGGTCATCGTCTTTTCCCGCAGGCCGCCCTGGCGCACCCGCTGGCACAGCTTGACCGTCGGCACGCGCGCGTAGGCGCGCCCGTTCACGGCCGAGGCCTGGGTGTGAAACTCGCTGCCCGGCGTGTTGGGACGCGGCCGGCCCTCGATGGCCTCCATCAGGCCCGCCTGGAACGGCGCGCCGAGCTTCAGGCAATAGCCGCGTGCGAGAGGCACCCACTCGGCGCCGATCTGCTCGCCGTCGCCGAGCGCGCCGGCCGCGTCCCTGAGGATGTACCCCTGCCCTTCGTCCATCGGCCAGTGCCCAATCGGGCCGGTGCCCGACTCGGCCGCGCTGATGCCGCCAGCGAACCACAGCACACAGACTGCAAGCCACATGACCATCCATCGCGTTCCGCGAATATGCATCGGGCGCCTCCCCAAGATAAAGTCCAATGTCGGTCATGCTAGAACGGGCGCGGCGCGGGCGTCAACATGAAAAATATATATTTTTAAGAGCGGCACGGCGGGAGAGCCCCGGAACGTTGGCCGGGCGATCTGCGCGGCGGCGGGCGAGTGCGCTACGCGCGCGGGGCCGCGTCAGCCGCGAGGCGCCGGACCGTCTCGCGCAGGCGGGGCAGGTCGGCGGGCGCAGCCGGGGCAGAGGGGGCTCCGCCGGCGGCCCAGGGGGCGGCAGGCGGTGCGGGCCATCGCTCGTCGTCGAGGAAGGCGCGGGCGGCGTCTTCAAGGCCGGCGATGGCGATCCGGTGCGATCCGTCCTTGGGCGAGACGGAGCGCTCCAGGAACGGCTCGGGCACGGGCGCGATGCGGCCGGCGGCGATGAGCGCCAGGTCGCAGAGCGTCACGAAGGGGACGGCGTCGGCCAGCCGGGTGACGGGGCGCGGCGCCTCGCCGCGGAGATAGGCGTAGTAGGCCAGGTGGTGTTCGCGCAGGAGGTGGCGCCGGTCGGCGCTCACGAGTTCCTCGCGGCCGTCCCGCCAGGCGATGCGCATGTCCCGGTTGGGCAGGCGCTCGATGACGGCCCGGTCGCAGTGAATCCACTCGCCGTAGCAGTAATTTGCGCAGGCGTGCGTGAGCACGGCGCGCAGGCGCACGCCGCCGGCCAGGCGGGCCCGGATGAAGAAGGTGTCGGCGTTTTCGACCGCGTGGGCGCGGTACAGCGCGGCCTCGGCCGACTCGACCGCGGCCCAGGCGTCGAGCGCGTCCTGCCCGGCCCAGAAGAGCTGGTTATGGACGTAATGGGCCTGGGCGTTGCCCATGCAGGAATCGAGGACCAGTCGCCCGCCGAGCTGGAGCCGGCCCGCCCACGGGGTGCGCTTGAAATACTCCTCCGAGCGGGGCGCGAGGCTCAGCAGGCGCACCTCGTTCACGCGCCCGAACTCGCCGGCCGCGATCCGGCGCTTGACGGACCGGGCGCCGGTCTCGATCACGAAGTTGAAGCCCACCTGCGTCAGGCGTCGCGCCCGGGCTTCGACCGCGAGCATGGCGTCGAGCTCGGCGGCGTCGAGCGTGGGCGGCTTTTCGAGGTAGACGGCCAGGCCCCGCTCCACGCAGGCGCGGTGCATCTCGGCGTGCAGGTGGATGGGCGTCGGAATGACCACCAGGTCCAGGTCCCGGCCGCGGGCCTCGAGCATGGCGCGGTAGTCGGTCTCCACGCGGACGCCGCGCCGCTCGAACTCCCAATCGCGCAGGCTGTCGGCAAAGGCGCCGGGGGCGGGATCGCAGGTGGCGACGAGCCGGCAGGCGCCCTCGGCCTCCAGCGCGCGCACGACCTGGTGATGCGAGCCGGCAAACCCGCCCAACCCGATGATCCCGATGCGCAGCGGTGCTGTCATGACAGGCACGTCCTTCCGTGAGCGGCCGGCCCATCCGGCCGCCGCGCAGGGTATCGCATCCCGGCGCGGAAGGCAATCGTTAGCCGCCGTTAATCGTTAGCCGTTCTCGTCGCCCGTTATCGTCGGCCGGAAGCGGGAGGCCGGGTGACGAGAACGGCGGACGAGAAGTGGCCGCGCCACTATTCCTTCAGTGAGGTTGTGCCGGCCATTGAACGGACAGCCCGCACTGGAGCCGGGGTGACCTCGCTCCGGCGGCCGGGCGCTACCGGGACTTCGTGCCGGCCAGCGACCTCTTTTCCACGGCCGGCCTGGGGTCAGGCCGGCTCCAGAAGAACCCGCGCGACGAGAACGTGGGGACGGGAAGAGCGGGGACGATTACGATTAGGATTACGATTACGAGAAGAAGCAGGGATGCCGACGCCGATGGAAACGTCCGCGTGGTGAATGGCTCGAACTGGAGCCGGGGTGACCTCACCCCGGCTGCTGCACGCGGGCCGATGGGCGCAGCCCCGGCCGGCCGGCGGCCGGAGCCTGCCGGAACTGCGTGCCGGGTAGGATCCTCCCCGCTTCGGCCGGCCTGGGGTCAGGCCGGCTCCAGAAGAACCCGCGC
>CAZUYI010000364.1:0-2844 GCA_964624095.1 uncultured Verrucomicrobiota bacterium
CTGCCGCTGGACGGTCGTCGCCAGCGGCCGGTCGGCCAGCACGGCGCCGCCTTCCACGATCCGGATATGCCCGCCCACCTCGCCGGCCTTGTGGAAGACCACCCGGACGGTCCGAGCGCCGGCCTGGAACTCGACGCCGACGGTTTGCTCGTCTTCGATCAGGGTCGAGGGCGCCATGGCCGTCAGGGCCGTCTTGTCGCCCACCTCGATCAGGTGCAGGAACAGGTCCCGCGTCCGGGCCTGCGCGGGCGAGATTTCCATGCGCCACCGGCCATACAGGTTACGCTCCGGCGTCGGCCGGCCGTCGGCGTCGGCCATGGACTCCTGCATGCGCTTGGAGATCGGCCAGTTCCGGCCGCCGACCCAGAATTCCTTGCCCGGCCCGCCGATCTTCTCCGAGGCACGGTCCCGGGGCAGCAGCGTCCGCACGAAGACGGCCCCGTCCCAGTGCTCCGCCCGGAACGTGTCGCCCGTCTCGGCGGGTTCCATCTGCGTGTGGAACAGCCAGGTCTTCTTCTGGTCCGGCTGTTTCGACTCGACCCGGTCGAACACCACGAACCAGTCCGGGTAGACGAACAGGAACTGGCGCACCACCTCGACCGCCTTGTTCGAGTGGTAGCAGCTCGTGGCGTCGCTGGCGATATAGGTGTAGAGCTCATCGGTCTCGTAGGCCCGCACCTGCGCCCCGTGGTTTTTGTTCATACCGCCCCCATTCACGACGGACGGCGAGCCCCAGAACCCGGGGAACGACTCGGCTTCCATGCGGATCAGCACGGCATTGTGGGCGATCGTGTCATAGTAGTAGTTGATTTCGTGTTCCCAAGGGGCCTTCCCATCGGCGGCCGTGGCATTTGCCGCCCGCGCCCCGGTATCCATGGCCAGGAAGCCCTTCTTGTAGATCGTGAAGTGGTTTTCGTCGTAGTGCTTTCGGGTAAACGACTGGCGGCCGGCGATGAACAGGGCGTAGGTATCGTTCGAGCCCCAGCCGCTGTTCATGAACGTGTGCCCGATGGGATCGGGGAAGCGCCGCGCCCGGGGCAGGCGCGCAAGCACGGCCTGGATCTCCTCATCGGACAGCCGCCGGGACATCATCCGCAGCGGCGAGTCCGGGCTCAGGCAGCAGTCGGAACCCAAAAACAGGCGATAGCCGGGCTCGGCCTGGGCCTGGGCGATCGCCGTCAAGGCCTCGAGATCGACGACGCCGCTCAGCCCGGAGCAGAGGTCGGGCGCGCGTATCATCCACGGCACGTGGTAGTGGCTCATCCGGTTGACGTCGTGGTAGGCGTCGCTCCAGCCGTGGTGCAGCAGGTCGCTCGGCGTGAAAATGGTGTTCCACAGCGGGTAATACACCAGCCCGACAAGGCCTTTCGGGAAGTAGCGCGCGAAGTCATCACCCGTGGCCGCGCGGTAGGAATCCAGGAAATTGAACTGGCTGTTCGGATTCTGGAGGAAATAGCCGATGGCGCCGTGCAGGTGGAGGGCGTCGGGCCCCGAGGACTCGGTCATCTCGAAGATGAGCCGATGCCGCTGGTACCCGTCACGCAGGAGTTCCAGGCAGGCCTCGTCGTCCGCGCCCTCGATGCCGGCGCCCAGGAAGGCCAGCCCCAGGTACCACCCCAGCACGGTGTCGGTGTAAATGTCGCCGACCCCTTTTCGGCGCGTGGCCCAGAACTCGTAAAACTCGCGCAGTGCGGCGAACAGCGGGCGGCCGATCTCGGCCCGCTCCGCCGGAGACAGGTCGCTGAAGAGCCAGTCATAGGCCGACAGCGCGTTCACTTTGAGGTAGACCCGGCTGGAGGGGGTGCGGCAGTTGGACCGGATCAGCTCCCAGATCTCGGCGGCGTGCCGCAGGTGCGCCACGGCCCGGTCGCGGTAGGCGCGGTCCCCGGTCAGCCGGTACACTAGGGAGGCCTGCGCGGCGTACAAACTCCATGTGCCGTCGTCTATTCGCGGCAACACTCCGACCCCGGTACTGCGCCCGCCCTGCTCGCCCAGCATCCGGGCCGCGAGCGCGGCGTCTAGCACCGGCGGCACGGGGGCTTTGTCCGCAGCCTTCTTCAGCGCCGCCAGCCAGGCCTGCTGGTCCGGCGTCAGGCCGTCCCGCTTGACCTTTTCCAGGATGTCCCCGGTCAGAAACAGGCGCGGCCGGCCGGTCCGCAGGACGCGCAGCACGGCCTCGATGTCCGGCGGCCCGGCCGTTGGCGCCAAGGCCGTGGCCATCCGAGCCGGATCCGGTTCGCGCGCCCGCTCCGCCCACAGCGCGGACAGGCGAATCAGCTCGTCCAGCCGCGCGGCCTTCTCGGCCTGGTGCGCCGGCAAGCCGCCCAGGCCCAGCGCCTGTGCGGTTTCCCGGCGCGCCGCCGCCACGTCGCCCTCCCGCAAGCAGACCCGTGCCAGCCCCAACCGCGCCTCCGCCTGGCCGGCGGGATCCCTGGCCGCCAGCGCGCGGGTGAAGGACTCCCGCGCCGCCGCGACATTCCGCTCCGCCAGGAAGGCTTGTCCGAGGCCGAGGTGCGCCTGGGCCGCCCGGCTCCCGCCGGGCAGGGCCAGGATCCGCGCATAGATCTCCCGGATCGTTGGGTAGTCCGGTCCGGTCACGTCGTCCAGGCAGGCCCCGGCCAGCGCCAGCAGCGCCGTCTCCTTTTCGGAATCGCCGGCGGCCAGGTCCACCGCCTCCCGGAACGCCGCGCGCGCCGCCGCACCCGGCGCAAGCCCTTGCTGCTTCCTATAGAGCTCTCGTTGTGCCCGCCCCTCCGCCATCGCCCGGACGTATCCGGCGCCCGGCGCTTCGGCCGGCCCGGCCGCCAGCAGGAACTGACTGCTCCCGCTGATCACCGCCGCCGC
>CAZUYI010000365.1:0-2844 GCA_964624095.1 uncultured Verrucomicrobiota bacterium
GGCGACACCGCGGAACTGGCATTCGAGGCGGATGGCCGCGCCTATACCCTCCGGTTCAACAAGGCCGGTGACGTCGGCGGGCATATCCGGATTGCCGAGGACGGCGCGGTGCGCGTGGACCGGGTCCTGACCCGCGAGATCATGCCGCAGAGCGGATTGGCGTTGATGCGCTGAACGGCGTCGAATGACCCATAGGAACAGGTCATAAAGCGGTCCACCGAATGGCAGGGCGCGGCTGCGGGCGTGGTGGCGAGTCCCGGCGGCCGACAGGGTGGGCGGAACACAATGCCGCCTTCCAGAACTGAACCATAGGGTTGACACGGGCGCAGGCAATGTCTTGCGAGGGACATACTCATAGCCTTATGAATCCAGGAACTCCGTAATGCATCAATGGAAGATCATGCTCGCGTTCGGGGTCGTGCTGGGCCGCGTGTGGATCGCGGCGGCGGACGGCCCGGCATCCCCGCAACCGGCGGGGAAAGCCGCCGGGACGCTGAGCTTTACGCAAGCCATGGCATCCGCGGAGCGCGCGAGCCTGTTCCATCCGGCGGAGGCGCCCCTCGAATTCCGCCGCGCCGTGGAGCTGGCCGGGACGGACGCCGAGAAGGCCTGCGCCCTGCTGAGCCTCGGGCGCGCGCGCCTGGCGGCTGCGAACGAAGCCGAGAGCGCGGCCATCCGCGAGGATTACGAGTGCGTGCTGGCGCTTCCGGGAATCAGTCCGGCGCAGCGGGCCGAAGCCTGGCTCGGCATCGCCGAGACCCGGCTGGCGGAGAGCCGGTACGCTGAGGTTCGGGAGGCGTGTGCGCAGGCCCGGGCGGCGTCCGACGGCTCCAACTGGGTCGCCCAAGCCCGGATGCTGCTCGCCCGATCATCCCTGCAGGCGCGCGATATCCCCGCCGCGCGGCGGGAATTGGCGGACCTGCTGGCGATGGAAGACCTTGAAAAAGGCCTGAAATGGGAGGCGGAAGCGCTCAGGAGGGCCATCGAGCTGGCCGGCTGCGTCCGCTTGGATCACCCCCGCCTTTTTTTCAATGCCGACACCTGGCCCGCCGTTAAGGAACGGGCTCTGACGATTGAAAAGGCGCACTACGATCGGATGAAGACCCGCGTGGACGCGGTGTCGCTGGATGCCATTCAGCCGGGCGACTGGGCCGATTTCCTGATGGACGCGGCCTTTGTCTACCGGGTCACCGGGGATCCGGCAGTGTTGGAGAAGGTGCGGCGGATGCTGCGGGCCACGGCCGACAGCGTGTTCCCGGATCGCCGGTCCGCCGTCGAGTACGCGCGCCCCAACATCCTGTGGCTGGCAGCCCTCGACTGGGTCTGGAACGACTTGGTCCCGTCGGAACGGGCCGCCCTGGCCGCCGGCATGCTCCGCTATGCGTGCAAATGGGCCGCCGCGCAAAAGACGGGATGGATCAGCAAGCGGCGCAACGCGCTGATCTTGTGGCCGCATTATTACGTGGGTAGCATGTTCGGGTATGTGGGCCTCGCGCTGCTCGATCCCCAGGCCGATGACCTGGCGTACGCCCGGGCCATGACAATGCTGGGCATCGGGGTCAAGCAGCACGAGGAGCACTTTGCCTACCGGGCCGCGCAGGGCGGCGATGACGGCGTCTGGCAGAGCAACGTGGATTACGATTTCGGCGATGTGCCCATCCCGGCGTTTTCATTCTTCTATGCCTGGCAGGCGGCCACGGGCTCGGCCATTCCGTTGGAGTGGGCCGTGGCCGCGCCCGCTCCTCATTTCGTGCTGCGAATGGCGGTCGGGGTGGAGAAGAAATACTACCGGCATATGAACTATGCCGGGCACTCCAACGGCAACTGGGGTTGGGGCAGCAACAGCTCGGGCGATCTCTACGACCACCTGGGCCATTTCGTTCATTTCTTCGGCTGCTCCGATCCCCGACAGGCGGCCATCGCGCGCCTGGTTCGCGACCGTCTGGTCGTCGACGGGGTGGAACCCCCGGATTCCTTTTTCCCGGTGTTCCGGTTCCTGATGACGGACTACGAGCAGGCTCCGCCGCCCGGGCTGCCCCCGGGCCTGCCCGTGGCCCGGCACTTCGACCGGAACGGGCTGGTGCTGATGTCCTCCGGGTTCGGCCCGGCCGATACCTATGCCCTGTTCGCCGCGGGCGGCGGGAATCCGGGCAACAGCGACTACGATGCCACTCATTTTTCCATTTACAAGCAGGGCTACCTGGCGCTGGATACCGGAACGCGGTTTGCCGTGCCGCATTCGGCCAACTACCGGCACCAGACGGTGGCCCACAACGCCGTGCTGATCCGCATGCCCGGCGAGCAGTTTCCCAACAGCTTGACCCCGGTCCAGTCCAATGCGGGCGGGCAACACCGCGTGCCGTCCAATGCCCGCCCGCTGGCCTTCGAAACGGGACCCTTCTTTGCGTATGCCGCGTCGGACGCCACGCCGGTCTACCACACCAACAAGTGCGCGCAGATGACACGCCAGTTCGTCTACCTGCTGCCGGACCACTTCGTGGTGTTCGACCGCGCAACCTCGAAGCAGGCGCACTACCCGAAGACCTGGCTGCTGCACACGGCCAACGAGCCGGTCATCACGGGAAACGAGTTCCGGGCGGACCAGGGCGAAGGCCGGCTCTTTTGCCGGACGCTGCTGCCGGCGGACGCCGTGCTCGAACCCGTCGGCGGGCCGGGCAAGGAGTTCTGGGCCGACGGGCGGAACTGGGCCATCACCGATGCGTTCCAGGCGCCGGGCGCCGGCGACTGGTGGAGACGACACGGGCGGAGAGGGCCCCAACCGCCGGAGGCCATGGGCCGCTGGCGGGTCGAGGTCAAGCCGGGCGCCGCCCGGACGGATGACTG
>CAZUYI010000366.1:0-328 GCA_964624095.1 uncultured Verrucomicrobiota bacterium
AGCCGCCTGGATGGGGAAGGGTGAACGTCACTACGCCGTCCTTCACCGCCGGGGGGGGCTCCTGCGAGAACAGCCGCTCCACCCGGCCGGCGCCCGCGAGCGAGGACACCGTGAAGGCCGCCTGGACCGGCACCCGGTGGGATCCATTGATGGCAAGCAACAGGTGCGCGCCGTCGGGATACTGCCGCAGCGCCGTCTGGACGATCGGGAAATCGTAGCCGGGCTTTTTCCCCCGGATGATGGAGGCCGCGGGTTCGAACGTGACCGTCTGCCGGGGCTCGCGATTCAGGAGGGCCGGCGCCATGGCGCGAATCTCGGCTGAGAGTTG
>CAZUYI010000366.1:338-2838 GCA_964624095.1 uncultured Verrucomicrobiota bacterium
GGTGATGCCACGGCAAGGCGAAGTACACGAGCGCCCGGGTGCCGTGGATCAGCCCGAAATAAACCTGGGCCCGCTGCTCGTGGGGCGTCATGAACCCGTTGTTGCCGTAGCTGTGGCCCCAGAAGTCTATGCGGCTGAAGGCCATGGTCGGCACATGGGCCCGCTTCGAGAGCCGGTCCAGCTCCTCGAAATCCTCGGCGCTCCGGTTCAGCGTGGAAGGCTTCATGACGTACCAATAACGGTGTATGCCCAGCGTGTCCGTCACGGTGCCGACCCACTCCGGCGTGTGCAATGCATGGCACGAGAGGTGCACGGGGTGGTAGGGGTCCAGGCGGTGCACCTTGTCCTTGTAGGCCGTTAGGATATCGTCAATGCCCAGGTCGCGCTGGGGTTCGTCAAAATGATAATAGGCGATGACCGCCGCGCTGGTACGGCCGTATGCGAGGTACGCGTCGAGCTCGTTCAGCATCTTGGCGGTGGCCGCGCGGAAGCGGGGGCTCTTGTTGGCATCCCGGTAGCTCAAGTCTCCGGGCGGCACGTCCAGGCAGTGGCTGGCGATCAGCCCCATGACCTTCATGCCGTATTTCAGGGCCAGGTCATACTCGGCCGCGACGGCGGGCACCGGCCGGTTCTTTGCGTCATAGCCCTTCCAGTCAATCAGCATGTTGAATCCGGCCCGCTGGCAGTGCCGGTATTGCCGCTCGGTGGCCGCGAGGTTGTCCCAGGGCTTTCCAATCAGGCCATAGGCGCCGATCATGAAGAACGGCTCGTTGTTGACCAGGAAACACCGATGGTAATGGTCGATCTTCACTTCGTTGACGCCGGCCGGCGCCGGGGGCACCTTGCGCGACGTCAGGTCCATGTGGCCCATGGGCCGGGCTGCGCCCGTCAGCAGCGAGACGGAAACCGAAAACTTTCCGTCCGGGACCGCCGCCAGGGAGAGGGGCAGCCTGATCATCGACTGGGTGCATCCGGTTTCGGCCCGACTCAGCGGGCGCCCGTCCCCGGCGGCGAGTTCCGCGCGCAGGGCGAATCCGCTCTCCGGGCGGGCCATGCTCTCGCTGCCCAGCTCGACCCACACGGCGGCTTCCCGCTCCGTCGTGTAGTAGTTCCGGTCGAGGTAGGCGTCGAACGGGCTGATCCGATCCATGTCCGGTACCGCCGTGGATTGCAGCCAGTCGGCGGCGCCCGGCAGGCGAAGTCCGACCCGGGCGCTCCGCGGGCCGACGTCGGCCATGGGCAGGCGCAGGTCCACGGTCCGCGTGTCTATGGGATTCAGATCCAGGCTCGTGCTCACTCCGCGCGGCGGACCGCCGCGGGGCATATCCTCCGCCACCAGCTCGACGGCGCCCGGCAGCCCGCTCTGGTTATTCACCGTGACGCGCAGGCCGTAACCGAAGCCGCCTTCCTGAACCTCGAGAGGCAGCACGGCGACGTGCTCCAGGAGCGGCGCGAAGACCGGGCGCGCCTGGAACCCGTTCAGGCCCTCGAGCGGGATAAAGGCGGCGGGCGTGTGGAACCCCGCGCCCTTCGGCAGGGGCGCGAGCGAACTGTATTCCGCGGGGGTACAGGCCTGCCGGCTGCGGCAGAGGTTGATCGTCCAGGCGTTCGTCGCGCGGACGCGCCCCTGCAAGGGCGCAAGCGGAATCGCCAGCTCGGCCGACCAGCCCCGGGCGCGGGTGAGCGGGGCATCCACCCGCGCGGCGCTGCGCCAGGGCAGGCTCCAGCGCGTGTCGCGCCCGCGGTCGGGCCCGGCGCTGCAGCGCTGGTCGGCCTGAACGTTGCCCGCGCTGAGCAGGAAATGAAAATAGGCGAGGCCGCCCGACCCGGGATCGAGGAAGACCTCGACGGCATCGTCCTTTGACACGTTGCCGTCGCGCACGGTCTCGATGGCCTTGACGGCGCCGGCCGGCGCCAGCGGCTCGTCGCAGCGAAACGCCAGGTAGAGATACGCGTCGTCGCGGCAGAGCCACGCCGTGGTCTGCACGTCCGCGGCGCGGCCCGTCGGCAGCAACGTGAAGCCCGTCACCTTGGCCGCCCGCCGCCAGGCGGGGTCGCCCAAATCCGCGTCCAGAGTCGGCGCCCGCTCGCACACCGGGAGCGCGAGCTCCGCCGGCCCCGCGGCGACGGACCCTGTAAGCAGCGTCAGCAGGCATCCCCGTCCCAGAGCGCGCCAGCCGCCATTCACATACCGTCTCCCTGTGTTTCCGCGTGTTGGGCTTCAGCGGGTCACGGCTCCAGAGCCAGTCCTTCCTGCCGCTGGATGTCCGTTGCCAGATCCTTGTCCACCGCCGGCTTCCCGCCCTCCTCGATCCGGATATGCCCGCCCACCGCGCCGGTCTTGTTGAACCGCAGGCTATAGGCGCGCCCGCCCGCCTCGAAGGCCAGCTTCACGGCGTCGCCGGCGTCGTTCAGGGTGCTCGCGGACATGGCCTCGACGCTCCGGCCGCCCACCCGGATCAGGTGCAGAAAACAGTCATCCGTCCGGGCGGCGCCCGGC
>CAZUYI010000367.1:0-2835 GCA_964624095.1 uncultured Verrucomicrobiota bacterium
CAACCTGGATCCGAATGCCGCCGGCGCCTATTACAACATGGCACTCGGCTACAAGCAGCAGGGCGAAACCCGCCAGGCGTGCGAGAGCGCCTACAAGGCCGGCCAGATTTACCTGAAGGGGCGGAACATCCTGCAGGCGCGGCGGATGGTGGTGCTGATCAAGTCGGTGGACCGCGATTCCAAACTGGCCGAGAAGCTGCGCGAGGAGATCGAGGACCGGATGCGGCGGTAGTCGCACGACTCGGCCGGGATGCCAGCCGGCGCCGGTTCCGATCGGCGCATGCGCGGGTCACGGCGCGTCAGGCGGGCATTGCGCCGCCGGTCAGCCCGGCGCGGAGCGCCTGCCGGTTAATCTCGATCAAGGCCGGCGCGGCGTTCCGGAAGAGGACCGGCAGCGCGGCCTCGACGGCCCCGGCATCCAGCAGCGGCTTGCGGGCCAGCCATGCGCCCAGCATGACGAGATTGGCCGCCATGCGGTTTCCCAGCCGGTCGGCGATATCGGTGGCGGGGAACGGCACGCATCGCGGATCGTCCCGGCGTTCGCACAGCGTATGGTTCAGCAGCGCCAGTCCGCGCGGGTCGAGCAGCGGGAGGAACCGGTGCGCGCTGGGCTCATTCATGAGCAGCATCGAATCGAACGATTCCGCGACCGGCGAGGCGATCTCGTCGGACGCCAGGATCACCTGGCAGTGTGCCGTGCCGCCCCGCACCTCGGCGCCGTAGGCGGGGAAGAACGTGACGTGGGGGATGGTCTCGACGGAGAGGCGGGCCACCAGTTTGCCCAGCGAAATCACGCCCTGCCCGCCCGAGCCGGCGATCAGCAGCCGTTCACGCATGGCCCGGCCCTCCCGGCTGACGGAAGACGCGCACGGGGAAGCGCGCGGCCATGTCGGTGCCCACAAACTTCATCGCCTCCCGGGGGGAGCGGCGGGTATAGGTTGGGCAGGGGGACAGGATTTCGACGAAGCTGTATCCGAGTCCGTCCAGTTGAGTCTGGAAGGCGGTTTTCAGGGCGCGGCGGGCGGCCAGCACGCCCTTGATCCCGTCGAGCGCCACGCGCTCGATATAGGCGGGCCCGTCCAGCGTGTTCAGCAGTTCGCACATGCGGATCGGAGCGCCCATCGTGGCCGTGTCGCGGCCCTCCGGCGAGGTGGCGGTTTTCTGGCAGGCCAGGGTAGTCGGCGCCATCTGGCCGCCCGTCATGCCGTACACGGAATTGTTCACGAAAATCACCGTTATGGCTTCACCCCGGTTGGCGGCATGAATGGTTTCGGCCGTGCCGATGGCCGCCAGGTCGCCGTCGCCCTGGTAGCTGAACACGATGCGGTCGGGCAAGGCTCGCTTGATGCCGGTGGCCACGGCGGGCGTGCGCCCGTGGGCGGCCTCGGAAATGTCGCACTGGAGGTAATCGTAGGCCAGGACCGCGCAGCCGACGGGAGCGACCCCGATGGTGCGCCCGCGGATGCCCAGCTCGTCGAGCACTTCCGCCAGCAGCTTGTGCGTCAGGCTGTGCCCGCAGCCGGCGCAGTAGTGCATGCGGGCGTCGGTCAGCGAGGCCGGCCGCCGGTACTCACGGGGCTTGGCGGAACTGCGGGCCTGGGAGGCGTCGGGATTCATGCCGGCTCGGCCCGCGCGGTGCGAAAGGTCTGGCTGACGAATACCGGGTACAACAAGCTGAAGAACGCAACAAACGGCGCCGCCGCGGCAAGCCACCGGCCCAGTCCGAGTTGTTCACTCATATAGACGCACCCGAACATGACGAGGAACAACTGGATCAGACCAAACGCCGAAAGCCAGGCCACGCGGATGACACTCGAGAGGACGGTACGCGCGTTCATGAGGAACCTCCTTCCTGCTGGGGTATGGCATCTAAAATCTCGGTTTCCGTCGGCACCCGGCCGCCGGGGAATCCGCTAAACCGAACCGGCACGGCTCCATTGACCGCCAGGCGCACGTCTTCGAGCATCTGGCCGCAATTCATCTCGACGACTTGCACGCTTTTCACCTGGCGGGCCAATTGGGCGAGCCGGTCGCTCGGGAACGGCCAGAGCGTGAGCGGCCGGAACAGCCCGGCCTTGAGGCCCTTCCGGCGCGCGGCGCTGACGGCGCCCCTGGCAACTCGGGCGCAGGTGCCCCAGGCCGCGATAAGCCAGTCGCAGTCCTCGGCGTGGAATTCCTGGGCGCGCGGCTCGCGAGCGGCGATCTGCCGGTACTTTTCCTGCAGGGCGCGCACGTGCGTTTCGAGGGCGCCCTCGGCCAGGAACAGGGAATACACGGCCCGCGGCGCCCGGCCCTCGGCGCCGGTCAGAGCCCATGGCTTGGGCGGCGGCGGTGCAGCCGGCGCCTCGCGCAGGCGGATCGGCTCCATCATCTGGCCCACGCGCCCGTCGGCCAGGATCAGGACCGGGTTGCGGTAGCGGTCGGCCAGGTCGAAGGCCTCGAACGTCATGTCGTGCATGTCCTGCACGGAGGCGGGCGCCAGCACGATACAGCGGTAGTCGCCGTGCCCGCCTCCTTTCGTGGCCTGGAAGTAATCGCCTTGGGACGGCGCGATGTTGCCCAGGCCCGGGCCGCCGCGCATGACGTTGACGATGACCGCCGGCAGCTCAAATCCGGCCAGAAAAGAAATGCCCTCCTGCTTGAGGCTGATGCCCGGACTGGACGAGGAGGTCATGGCCCGGGCGCCGGTGCAGGAGGCGCCGACGACCATATTAATGGCGGCGGTTTCGCTTTCCGACTGAATGAACACGCCTCCGGCCGCGCGCAGATGCTCAGCCATGTACTCGCCCAACTCGTTCTGAGGCGTAATGGGATAGCCGAAATAACACTTGCAGC
>CAZUYI010000368.1:0-2820 GCA_964624095.1 uncultured Verrucomicrobiota bacterium
TTGTGGGGGCGGGCGTCTCCGGCGCGCCGGCGGGTCCCGCCGGCTTTTTGGCGGGCGGGCCGCCCGGCCGGCCGCGGGAGGTGCGGCTCGCCGGCTTGGTGGCGCGGCGGGCATCCTTGATGAACTTGGTGTAGTCGCCCGGCGTGCCGTATCCGCTGCGGCCGGCCAGCTGTTTCCCTTCGGAATCCGCGATGACTACGAAGGGCAGCATGCTGCCGGTCACGCGGAACTGTGCATCGAAGGCCTGTTGCGTGGCGGGATCATCGCAGTTCAGGTCCGCGTACACAAAGTCGTCCGGATCGAGCTTGACCTGGCCCTTGGCGATCGCGGTTTTCAGGGCCTGGCAGTTGCCGCAGGCCTCGCGCCCGTACTGAAGGAACAGCAGCTTGTGGCCTGCCTTCGCCTCGGCCAGAGCCGACTCGAGCGATGTGACCGGCTGCGGGCTTTTGGCCGACGCGGCGGTCAGCCCCGCCGCCAGACACCCGATCCATCCGATCCGGCTGATCCGTCCGATCCGCGGTGCGTGCGGCATGGTGCTCTCCTCTGTTGGGTGCTGCGAGTGCAAGCGGGCATTAGTGGGCTTATAGCGCATGGGGAACCCGCGCGTCAAGGCCGCTGGCACGGCCGCGCGGAATGCGCTTGCCATGGCGGGCGCGCCGCCCTATGATGTCAGCAATCTTTCAGGCAGGAGGGGGCCCCGCCCGGAGCGACTACGCAACCGTTGTCAGGAGGTGCATCATGAGCGAATCGGGAGCGGAACAAGTCAAACTCGGCGACTGGATTCAACGCGGGTTCGAGTTGTACAAGGCCAACCTCGGCGCCTGGCTCGTGGCGGCGCTCCTGGCCGTGGTCATCTCGATTGCCACTGTTGGCCTGCTGGCCGGGCCCATGATGGCCGGGCTCGTATGGATGGCGCTGGCGCAGGCGGACCGGAAAGCGGGGCTGCCGCAGGCCGGCGATGTATTCAAGGGGTTCGATTATTTTCTACAGGCCTTGCTCTTTTACGTCGTGTGGGGCGTTGCGGTCTTTGTGGTCACGTCCATACTGACTCGGCTCTTTTGCGTCGGGCCGGTCCTGTCGCTGCTGCTGTCCGTGGGCGTCCACACGGCCTTGATGTTCGCCCCGTTCCTGATCGTGGACCGGAAGATGGAGTTCTGGCCCGCCTCGCGAACCAGCTTCGAGAAGGTCAAGCCGGCCATCCTGCCGTTCGCGGGATTCGGCATTGTCACGGGATTCATTGGGGGCATTGGCGCCGTGGCCTGCGGGGTCGGATTGATCGTTACCCTGCCCCTCGCGGTCTGCATCCTGGCGGTGGCCTATCGCGACGTGTTTGGGGAAGCGGCCCGGGGGTGACGCGCGCCGGAGAAACGGGTCCGGGCCCCGCGTCCCGGGCGAACGCCTTGTTCACGGTGGATCGGCCGGCGGGGCCGGGCGCGGGGCGCGCCGTGCTGGGGCGGCACCTGCCCTGGGCGCTGCTGGCGGGGGCCGTGCTGCTCGCGGCGTGGGTGTTGCCGCTGGAGGAAGCGCCCGTCGGCATCTGCGCGTTCCGCCGGCTGACCGGCTATCCCTGCCCGACCTGCGGGCTGACCCGCGGGTTCGTCGCTCTGGCCGGCGGCCGCTGGGCGGCCGTCCTGCGCGCGTGCCCGCTGGCCGTCGCGCTCTACGGCCTGACGGCGCTCATCCTGGCCTTTAACGGTGCGGCCGTGCTCTGCGGGGTGCGGCTCAGGCTCGGGCCGCGCCTGCGCGGGCCCAAGCCGGCGCTGGCGGCGCTGAGCGTTTTCGGTTTACTCGTGCTGCTGAATTGGGTATACCGGCTCGCGCTCGGCCTGGCGTAGCAGGCCGCAACGTGGCGATGCTCGCAATATTGGGGGCAGCGGGGCTGCGCGGTTCGCGGGAAACCGGCGGGTTACGGGTCCGGCGCAAGCGATCCCGATCCCGACCCCGACGCCGATGGGACGGCAGGACGGAACAGGCGCCAACCGGAAACGCCAGGCGGCACGCGCTTGGCCCTCGCCGGTTAGGACGGAGAATCGAAGTGGCCTATGGACCCCATTGACCGGCAGTTGACCGACTGGCTGCGCGCCGCCTTTGCCGCGATCTTTCCGGAGGCGAGGGACGAAGCCGTGCCCATCGAGGCGGTGCCGACCGCGGACGCGGCGTTCGGGGACTACCAGTGCAACGCGGCCATGGCGCTGGCCAAGCGATTGAAGAAACCGCCGCGGGCCCTGGCCCAGGCGCTCATCAACGGCGCTCCGCGGATGGAGAGCGTGGACCGCCTCGAGCTGGCCGGGCCGGGCTTCATCAACATCCGGCTGCGCGACGAGTGGCTGGCGGCGCGGCTCGAGGAGTTGTCGCGCGACAAGCGGCTCGGCGTGCCGGCGCCGGGCGCGGGCCGCACAGTGGTTCTGGACTATTCCAGCCCGAATGTCGCCAAGCCGATGCACATCGGGCACATCCGCTCGACGGTGATCGGCAACGCGCTCGACCGGCTGCACCGCTTCCTGGGCTACCGCGTGATCGCCGACAACCACCTAGGCGACTGGGGCACGCAGTTCGGGATCCTGATCATGGGCTACCGGCACTTCGCGGACCCGCGCCGGCTGGCGGAAGCGCCGATCGAGGAACTCGAGCGCCTGTACGTGGCGAGCTACGAGCGGCTGAAGGCGGACCCGGACTGGAAGGAAGCCTGCCGGCGTGAGCTGGTAAAACTCCAGGCAGGCGACGTGGAAAACCGCGCCCTGTGGGAGCGGTTCGTCGCGCTGTCCCGTCGCGAATTCGACCGGATTTATCAGCGGCTCGGCGTTGCCTTCGATTTCACGC
>CAZUYI010000369.1:0-2814 GCA_964624095.1 uncultured Verrucomicrobiota bacterium
CCCCGAGCGACACGCGATGCGGGGCCGGGGCGTCGCGGCCGGCCAGCAGGGCCGCGGCCTCGGCAAGGCTGCGCACGGGATAGACCTCGATGCCCTCGACCACGGCGGCTTCCTCGGCGTTATCGCGGGGCACCACCAGCGCCGGCCGTTTCCGGTCGCGCATGGCCATGGCGATGGGCAGCACGCCCCGCACGCGCCGCACCGCGCCGCTGAGCGCCAGTTCGCCCACGAGGGCAAACCGGTCGAGCGCCTCCGGGGGCACCTCGCCCATCGTGGCCAGAACGCCGAGCGCGATGGGCAGGTCGAACAGCGGTCCTTCCTTCCGGATATCGGCCGGAGCCAGGTTGATCGTCAGCCGGTCCTTCGGCATCTCGAACCCGGAATTGAGGATCGCGGTATGAACGCGGTCCTTGCTTTCCTTGACGGCGGCGTCGGGCAGCCCGACGATCACCGTTTGGGGATCCCCGGGCCCGGTGTTAACCTCGATCTCCACCGGGTAGGCATCCACGCCATACACGGCACCGGAATGAACTCTGGCCAGCATACGTCCTCCGCACGCGATCGGGGTGCGCGGCTTCCGGCCCGCGCAGGAACGGCCGCAGTATAGACTGCCCGGACCCGGAATGCAACCAGGGAACGTTCGAAAACCCGGTACACCCCGGCGGACACCCGCCTGGCAGGCATGGCCGGGACAATGCGGGACGGCGCGGGGTCAGAAGCGGGTCGGGGTGGCGCGGGTCGGGGTTGACAGGGTCCCGCAAAGCGGTTATCAAACAGGCGGCGGCACGATTCAGGAGTGGCGAGGCATGGCGGCTTTCCCGACACCCTATTATCTCATTGACGAGCGGGCGCTGCGCCGCAACGTCGAGCGGGTGGCGCGCGTCCGGGCGCTGTCCGGCGCCAAGGTGCTGCTGGCCCTGAAATGTTTCGCGACCTGGTCGGTCTTCGAGCTCCTGAAGCGCACCCTCGACGGCACCACCGGCAGCGGCGTGTACGAGGCCCGGCTGGGCCGCGAGACATTCGGCGGCGAGGGGCACGTCTACAGCGCGGCGTTTTCGCGCGCCGATGTACGGGCCGCCCGGCAGGTGGCGGACACCATCATTTTCAACTCGGTCGCCCAGCTCGACGCCTATGGCCGCGAGGCCCTCGGCCTGCGCATCGGCCTGCGGGTCAACCCGGGGTTCAGCACCTCGCATTACGACCTGGCCGATCCGGCCCGCCGCGAATGCCGGCTGGGCGTGCGCGACCCGCGCGCGCTGCGAGCCGCCGCCGGGCGGATCAGCGGCGTGTTGTTCCATTTCAACTGCGAGAACGACTCGTTTCCGGCCTTCGCCCGACACCTGGCCCGGCTTGGCCGGACGTACGGCGCCCTATTGAAGCGCCTCGACTGGGTCAGCCTGGGCGGCGGCCTGGCCTTCACGGGACCCGGCTATCCGCTGGATGCCTTTGCCGCGGCGCTGAAGGCCTTTGGCCGGCGGTTTGGCGTGCAGGTGTACCTCGAACCGGGCGAGGCGGCCGTGACCGGGTCCGCGGAGCTGGTGGCCACCGTGCTCGACGTGGTGCGCAACGGCGCGCGGATCGCCATCGTGGACGCCTCGACGGAGGCGCACATGCTCGACCACCTGATCTACCGCACCTCGCCCCGGCTGGCGGCGCCCGGCCCCGGCCGGCACGCGGTGGTCATCGCGGGCCGTTCCTGCCTGGCCGGCGACGTCTTTGGGCGCTACCGGCTGGCGCGGCCGCTCCGGCCGGGGGACCGGGTCCGGTTTGCCGACGCCGCCGGCTACACGATGGTCAAGAAGAACTGGTTCAACGGGCTCCCGATGCCCGCGATCCGCGTGCGGCGCCTGAACGGGACCGTGGAGACCGTGCGGACGTTCGGCTACGCGGACTACAAGGCCAGCCTGTCGTGACGGGGACCGGGGCGCGCCTGGCGGGCCGGCGCGCCGCATTCCGGGAACGGCCCGCAGGAGCGCGGCATGAAGAAGAACGTACTGATCATCGGCGCGGGCGGCGTGGCGCACGTGGCGGCGCACAAGGCGGCGAGCGTCAACGACGAGTTGGGCGACCTGTGCATCGCCTCCCGCACGCTGTCGAAGGCGGAGGCGATCCTCGACAGCGTGCGGCGCATGGGCCACGTGAAGGACCCGTCCCGCCGGCTCCACGCCCGGGCGCTGGATGCCCTCGACATCCCGGCCACCGCGCAGCTGATCCGCGAGACCGGCTCGGCGATCGTGGTGAACCTGGGCAGCGCCTTCCTCAACATGTCGGTGCTCGAGGCCTGCCTGGAGACCGGCGCGGCCTACCTGGACACCGCCATCCACGAGGAGCCCGACAAGGTCTGCGAGCAACCGCCCTGGTACGCCAACTACGAGTGGAAACGGAAAGACCGATGCAAGGCCCGGGGACTGACTGCCATCCTCGGGGCGGGGTTCGATCCCGGCGTCGTGAATGCCTACTGCGCCTTGGCGGCCAAGCACCACGTTGATTCGATCGATACGATTGACATCCTGGACGTCAATGCCGGGCGGCACGGCAAGTATTTCGCCACGAACTTCGATCCCGAAATCAACTTCCGCGAATTCGTCAAGGTCTGGACCTGGATTGACCGCCAATGGAAGGAATACCCCACCCACACGGTGAAGCGCGTCTATGACTTCCCGGTCGTCGGGCGGCAGCCCGTGTTCCTCAACGGGCACGACGAGTTGCACTCGCTCTCGGCGCACATCCGCGCCAACAGCATCCGGTTCTGGATGGGGTTCGGCGACCATTACATCAACGTCTTCACCGTGCTGCGCACCCTGGGCTTCCTCT
>CAZUYI010000370.1:0-2343 GCA_964624095.1 uncultured Verrucomicrobiota bacterium
CAAGCAGGACGCCGTCGAACAGCCGGCCGGGCAGCGGGTCCTCGCGCCCGTCCCAGGCGCGGCTCCGGATGCGGCGCGCGGACACCTCCCGCGCGCGGCGCCGGAGCGCATCCACGAGGCCGGGCCGGATATCGGTGGCGAGGACGGTGCCCCGCTCGGCCATGAGCTCGGCCAGGTGCAGGCTCTTGCCGCCCGCGCCCGCGCACACGTCCCACCAGAACTCGCCGGGCGCCGGGTTGCACACGCGCCCCACGCACTGCGAGGCGAGGTCCTGGATCACGGCGGGCGCCGGGAGCCGGCTCCCGTCAAACGAGCGGCCCTCCACGCGGATCGCCTCCGCCAGGCGCGGGTGCGGCGCGGCCGCCAGGCCCAGCGCCTGCAGGCGCGGGAGCGTCTCCGCCGGGTCGCGTCCGGCGGCGCGCAGCCAGACCGGCGGCCGGACCTGGCAGGATTCCGTGAACTGCCGGGACTGCGCCGGCCGGTCGGCGCCCGACGGCACGTGCAGGCAGGCGGGCACCCAGTCGGGAATGAGCTGCCCGATGGCCGGCGGCGGCCCGCCGAGCCGGCGCCCGACGGCGTGGGCCTTCTCGTCCAGCCCGCGGGCGCCGAGCGCCTCGAGCGGGCCGCCCGGCGCGGACGCGGCCTCAAAGAGCCGGGCGGCGGCGGGATGGACCTCGGCGGCATCGAGGCAGTAGGCCAGGGCGCAGCGCAGCGGGTCGGGACGCCCGAGCCAGCCGCGCCAGCGGAACCACGCGAAGGCCAGGTCCCCGAAAAACCGGCGGTCGCGCGACCCGAACTCGGGATGTTCCCGGAACAGGCGGCGCAACGATTGGTCGAGCGGGTGCGCGGCGCCTACGGCCGCTTCGAGCCGGACCATCAGCGGCACGGCCCGTTCGGCCTGGGTGCGGGCGGCTTTGAGCGGCAGGGTCAAGGGGCGCCTCGTTTTCGGGCTTGCCGCCGGCCGCGGGAGCGGGTATGGTATGGACTCGATGGCCGAGGCGCGAGCCGGGTTGCGTACGCGCCGGTTTGTTTCGTGGAGGAGATCGCATGGCGTCCGAACTGGCTTTCGTGCTGATCAACCCCTATACCCTGGCGAAATCGCGCACGGGCGGCGTCATCGGCCGGTTTATCAGCCGCACCGGGCTGGACCTCGTGGCGGCGCGGCTGTTCGCGCCCAGCGCGGGCCTGGCGGAGTCCTATGCGCGCCTCGTGGAAGCGGACCGCGGCCTCGAACCGCCCATCCGGGAACTGCTGGCCGGCTACGTGCGCTCGGCGTACACGCCCGACCCGGGTACCGGCCGGCCGCGGCGCGTCATGCTGATCCTGCTCGAAGGCGAGCAGGCCATCGAGAAGGTGCGGGCCATGGCCGGGCCGGTGACTCTTGGCGGCGGGGAAACCATCCGGGACACGTTTGGCGACTACGTGCTCGATGAGAACCGGCAGGTGCGCTACTTCGAACCGGCCGTCCTGATCGGCTCGACCGTCGAGGGCGCCGGGGCCGCGCTGCGGCTCTGGAGCCGGCATGCGCTGACGGACGGCGGGCTGTTGCAGGCCACGGTGGACAACTGTCCGCAGGAGCCCGGCTGGCAGCGCACGCTGGTGCTGATTAAGCCGGACAACTTCCGGTTTCCGAGCGCCAAGCCGGGCAACATCATTGACGTGCTCTCGCGGTCCGGCCTGCGGATTCTGGCCGCCAAGGTGCACCGCATGAGCGTGGCCCAGGCAGAAGAATTTTACCGGCCCGTGCGCGATGTGCTGCGGCGGAAGATGCGGGCGACGGTGGCGGAGAAGGCGGTCCGCTGCCTCGAAAGCGAGTTCGGCATCCGCATTCCGCCCGAGGTCGGGCACCTGCTCGAGGACCACCTGGGCCCGCTGCTGGGCGACGAGCAATTCAACCAGATCGTTAAGTTCATGACCGGCTGTTACCCGCCCGCCTGTCCGCCCGAAGATCAGCATAAGGACGGCCCCAACAAGTGCCTGGCGCTGGTGTACGGCGGCGTGCAGGCGGTGGAAAAAATCCGGACCCTGCTCGGCCCGACGGATCCCAGCAAGGCCCAACCGGGCTCGGTGCGGCGCGAGTTCGGCCACGACATCATGGTCAACGCCGCGCACGCGTCCGATTCGGTTGAAAGCGCCGAACGCGAAATCCGGATCATCCGCGTGGACGAAGACCTCGTCTCGCCGTGGGTTAACCATTACTATCCGGACCCTGGCGGCGCCGCGCCCGCAGCCTCGGGCTGATACAGCACCTTCTCGATCCGGATCCGGCGCTTGCCGCTCGGCACCTGCCAGGAAATGGTGTCGCCCTCCTCGTAGCCGAGGATCGCCGTGCCGATCGGCGAC
>CAZUYI010000370.1:2353-2804 GCA_964624095.1 uncultured Verrucomicrobiota bacterium
GCGACACCACCGAGATCCGGCCCTCGTCCGCGTTGGCGGTGTCCGGGAACACCAGCGTGTAGGTGAACGTCTCGGCCGCGTCCAGGTCGCGCAGCTTGACCTTCGAGTTCATGGTCACGACCGTGGGCGGGAGGTTCCGGCTCTCCACGATGTGCGCCCGCGCCAGTTCCCCCTCGAGTTCCTTGAGGCGGGCCTGGTCGCGCGGGCTGCGCGCGGCTTCTTCCGCGATCAGGTCGCCGAGATGCTGCCGGTCTTCCGACGTGATGTAAATGGTGCGCTTGTTCATGTCACCCTCCCGCTCTGTCGGCTGGTGAACCGACGGCCGGGGCGTTTGCCAGCCGCCGTCTACGGCCGTCCGACACAATGCCCCGGCCATTGATATCAGTCTAGCGGATTCCCGGGCGGCTGTCAACCGCGACGGCGCCGCGTCGGTGCCGGCGCCCGGCGGGCG
>CAZUYI010000371.1:0-2798 GCA_964624095.1 uncultured Verrucomicrobiota bacterium
CGTGCTCAACGACAACGAGATGTCCATCTCGGCCAATGTGGGCTCGATTGCCGCGCATCTCGGCGAACTGCTGGCGCACCCGCGCTACAACCGCTGGAAATCGTCGGTCGAGCAGTTTGCCAAGCGCCGGCTAGGCCTGAGCCGCCTGCGGCGCGGGTACTGGCGGATCGAGGAGGCCGTCAAGGGGCTGTTCCTGCGCAGCGCGCTGTTCGAGGAATTCGGCCTGCGCTACATCGGCCCGCTCGACGGCCACAACATCCGCACGCTCGAAGCCGCCTTCGAGATCGCCACCCGGGCGGCCGAGCCGGTGCTCCTGCATGTGGCCACGCAGAAGGGCCGCGGCTATGCCTATGCCGAGGCCGAGCCGGACATCTGGCATGGGACCGGCGCCTTTGAATTCAACACCGGGGCGGCCGTCAAGCCGAAGTCCACGACCTATTCCAGCGTGTTCGGCCAGGCCCTCGAGCGCGAGGCCGAGCGCGATCCCCGCCTCGTGGCCATTACGGCCGCCATGGCGGTGGGGACGGGCCTGACCGGGTTCGCCCGGCGCTTTCCGGACCGGTTCTTTGACGTGGGGATCTGCGAGGAGCACGCCGTGCTGTTTGCCGCCGGCCTGGCGGCCCAGGGGCTTCGGCCGGTGGTGGCCGTGTACTCGACCTTCGCCCAGCGCGTCGTGGATTACGTGATCCACGACGTCTGCCTGCAGGCGTTGCCCGTCATCTTCTGCCTGGATCGCGCCGGGCTGGTGGGAGACGACGGCCCCACGCACCACGGGGTGTTCGATATCCCGCTGTTCCGGGCCGTGCCCAACCTGGTCTTCATGCAGCCCGGGGACGAGGCCGAGCTGGCGCGCATGCTGCACGCCGCCGTGCAGTGGGACCGGCCGGTCATGATCCGCTACCCGCGGGGCGCCGGGCCGGGCGCCGTGCCGTCGCCTTCGCCGGAGGCGCTGCCGCTGGGACGCGCCGAGGTCGTCGAGCCGGGCCGGGCGGCGCAGCTCTGGGCCTTGGGCGACATGCTCCCGATCGCGCGTGCCGCGGCCGGGCTCCTGCGCCGCGACGGAGTGGACGCCGGGGTGGTCAATCCGCGCTTTATCCGGCCGCTGGACCGCGCCCTCCTCGCGGAGCAGGCCGCCGCGGCACGCTGCATCGCGGCGCTCGAAAACGGCTCGGCTGCCGGCGGGTTCGGCTCGGCCGTCGGCGAGGCTCTGGCCGAACTGGGCTACCGCGGCGCCTGCCTCCGGTTCGGCTGGCCCGACGGCTTCGTGCCCCAGGGCCCGTTCGAGGTCCAGGCGGAGCGGTTCGGCCTAGCCCCCGCGGCCGTCGCCGCTCGCATCACCGCTTCAGTGTCAGACCTAAATAATAAACTTTAGGGCGCAGCGGCGGCTGGGGCGGGCACCGGGCAGGATGGCCCTGCTCCGCGGGTGTTACCCGCGGGCGCGGGCGCAAGGCAGCGCATTCGGCTCGGAGCCAGGCAGGAGCGGGCCGGATGTGCGGAGTCAGGCATGCGGCCGGCGCGGCTCGAGGGGGCAGGGGCGCCCGGCATCGTTGACCCGCACGAGGGTGACGGTGGTTTCGAACACGTCGCGTTCTTCCGCGGCACCGGGTTCGTCGGCGAACACCCGGACCGTGTAGGCGGCCGAGGTGGTGCCGGTCTGGGCATGCCGCACCTCGATGCGCAGGATAGCGCCGCATCGCACAGTGTGCCGGAACTCGATGCGGTCCATGGCCAGCGTGACCATCGTGCAGCCGGGGAATTCGAGCGACGCGGCGATCCAGGCCAGTTCGTCCACCCACTTCAGCAGAACCCCGCCGAACAGGTGCCCGTGGTGGTTGAGGTATTCGGGCCGCACGATAACGTGGTTGTCCATCGCGTCGCCTAGGGGTTCAGCAGCGCTTCCAGCGTGTCCAGGGCCGCGGCGGCGGCGTCGAACTCGGCCGCGGCGCCGGGCTCCGCCGCCGTCCGCTCCTCGTAGCCGAGTCGGATATAGAGGCGGCGATCCTCGAGGTGAGTCCGGCAGGTAAAGAACGCGCCGCACAAGTTCCGGAAGAAGCGGCGTTGCTCCGCGGCGTCGGGCGGGTACATGGCCATCAGGTCCTTGATCGACTTCAGGGCCTGCGGGCCCATGCGCCGCACGCGCTCTTCCCACAAGGCCATGGTCCGGGCTCCGTCGGGCAGCGGCGCGGAGAGCCGGTCCAGGTACTCGAAGAACGCCTCGCGCGGGGCCCCGTCGGGCAGGAGCCGCACGCTGAAGTCCCGCTGCTGGGCATAGGGGAAGAGGGCGACGGATACGAGGCCCCTCGGCGAGAAGGCGGCGCCGACGGCATAGCCCATGCGGGTCCCCTTGAGTTTCGGGCAATCGCTGAAATCGAAGACGAAATTCCCCATGCTGTAGACAATCAGGCCACGCCCGCGCCGTTCGATGCCCTGCGGCACGTGGGGGTGGTCGGCGACTACGAGGTCGGCGCCGGCATCAATGAGGCGCTGGTAGACGCGCTGCAGCCAGGCGGGGGGGAACGGCGTACATTCGCGGCCGGCATGGATGCGCAGCACGACCGCCTGGGACGTCTCGCGCGCGCGGCGGATGGCCAGCATGAGTTCGCCCTCGTTCAGGCAGCTGGCGCCCGGCTCCCCGTCGCGCGGGTACGCGTACTCGGCTTCGGCGGCGTTGATCAGCGCCACGGTGAGTCCGTTGGCCCGGACATAGACCGGGTCCATGACGCCGTCATACCGCTCGGCGATCCCGATGGGCAGAATGCCGGCCGTCGGCAGCAGGGCCAGCGTTTCGGCGATCGGGC
>CAZUYI010000372.1:0-2781 GCA_964624095.1 uncultured Verrucomicrobiota bacterium
CAGCGGGCCGACGAACTGCAGCGCCGCCTTCGTCATGATCACCGACACCTCCCATCCGCGTCGGACCATGAGCCGCGCCAGTTCAGCCGCCTTGTAGGCGGCGATCGAGCCCGTCACACCCAGCACGATATGTCGGGATTCCGTCATGGCTGCCTCCGGGAGTCAGGGTTCGGCCGGACGGTCGGGCGAGTCGCGGGGCGCGGCCGGGCCGGGCGCTCCGGGCGGGCTCCGCGCCGGCCGGTCCCGGTCCGGCAATGCTCGGCCAGCACGATGGCGCGCAACTGGGCATAGGCCTGGCGGAGCCGGTCGTTGACCAGCAGGTAGCGGAACTCGGGCCAGCGCGCGATTTCGGCCGGGGCATTGCGCATGCGCCGCTCGATGACGGCCGGGGTATCCTTGCCGCGGCGCTTCAGCCGGTGCCGGAGCGCCTCGAGGGAAGGCGTCGCCACGAACACATCCACCAGGACACCCGGCAAGGCGCCGGCCCGGCGGGACCGCAGGATCCGGCGCACGCGCGCGGCGCCCTGAACATCAATCACCAGGAGCGTGTCATGCCCGGCGCGCAGGCTGTCCGCGACGGGGCGGCGCAGGGTGCCATAGCAGGCGCCGTGCACGACGGCCTGTTCCAGGAACTCGCCCGCGGCCGCCCGACGCGCGAACTCGGCCGGCTTCAAAAACACGTAGTCGCGGCCCGGCGCCTCGCCCTCGCGCGGGGCGCGGGTCGTACAGGTCACCACGCGGCGCATGCCGGGAAACTCGCGCAGCAGCCGGGCGCAGAGCGTCGTCTTCCCGGCTCCGGACGGCGCGGACACCACCAGCAGCAGGGGCGTTGGAGCGGGCAGGTTCATTCGATGTTCTGCGCCTGTTCGCGGATTCGTTCGAGCTCGGTTTTCACCCGGATGGCCAGCCCTGCCATGGCGGCATCGTCGGCTTTCGCGCCAATCGTATTCGTCTCGCGGAACATTTCCTGCACCAGGAAATCGAGCGTGCGGCCCACCGGCGCCGCGGACGCCAGGCGCACCTCGGCTTGCTTCAGGTGGCTGCGCAGGCGGGTCAGTTCTTCTGCCACGTCGGCGCGGTCGGCCAGCAACGCCACCTCTCGGGCCAGCCGCTCGCTGGCGCCGGCGAGCGGAACGCCGGCGCGGCGCAGGCGCGCGCGCAGCGCCGCACGGACGCGCGCGGCGGCCGCCGGGGCGCGCGCGGCGAGCCGGCCGACGTCGCGCGCCACGCGCGCGAATCGGGCCCGGAGATCGCGTTCCAGCGCCCGCCCCTCGGCCTCGCGCATGGCCAGCAGCGCGCGAAGGGCCGCCGCGACGCACGCCAGCGCGCGCGGGGCCAGCCGCGGCGCAGAGCGCGCCGCCGCCGGGCCGCAGGCCACCAGGCCGGGCACCGAGGCCAGGGCGGACAGGGTGAGGTCGTCGCGCAGGCTGAGCCGGGCCCCGAGCCGGCGCAGACGCCGCAGCAGGTCGGCGGCCAGGTCGGCGTCCACGCGCGCGGCGAGGCGCGGCCCGCCGCTGGGCGCCGTCAGGCGCAGGCGGCATGTGACGCTGCCGCGGGCGATGCGGGCGCGGAGCCGGGCGCGGATCGCCGGTTCGAGCGCCGCCAACTCGGGCGGCAGCTCGACCCGGACTTCGAACTGGCGGTGGTTAACCGACTGGATTTCGGCCGTGATGAGGGCGGCGCCGGCGCCGCGCGCGGCGCGGCCCTGCCCGGTCATGCTCCGGATGCTCATGGCGGCTGGGCTCCCCTCCGTTTGACTTTCAGGTAGGCCTCGATAAACGGGTCGAGGTCCCCCTCGAGCACGCCCGCCACGTTGCCGATTTCAAGGCTGGTCCGGTGATCCTTGGCCAGCGTATAGGGCTGCAGGACGTAGGACCGGATCTGGCGGCCCCATGCGATTTCACCTTTTTCCCCGTAAAACTTTTCCATCTCCTGGCGCTTTTCGTCCTGCCGGAACTCGTACAGGCGCGCGCGCAGGAGTTTCATGGCCTTGTTGCGGTTGGCGTGCTGCGAGCGTTCCGACTGGCAGGCCACGACGAGCCCGGTAGGCAGATGGGTCAGGCGGATGGCGGAATCGGTCTTATTGACGTGCTGGCCGCCGGCGCCGCCGGAGCGGAAGGTATCCACGCGCAAATCGGCCTCGTTGAGTTCGACCTCGACATCGTCGTCCACTTCCGCGATGACATCGAGCGAGGCGAACGAGGTATGCCGGCGCTTGTTGGCGTCGAACGGGCTGATGCGCACGAGCCGGTGCACGCCGCGCTCGGCCGCCAGCAGCCCGTAGGCGTACTCGCCCTCGACCAGGCAGGTGCAGCTCTTGACGCCGGCTTCGTCGCCCGGCAGCAGGTCGAGCACCGAGAGGGCGAACCCGCGGGTCTCGCAGTAGCGGCGGACCATGCGCAGGAGCATGGCGGCCCAGTCGCAGGCTTCCGTGCCGCCGGCACCCGCGTGAAAGCCGAGGTAGGCGTTGTGGCGGTCCAGCTTGCCGCTGAGCAGCGAGCGCAGCTCCAGTGCCCGGAAGGCGGTCTCGAAGGACGCCAGGTCGGCGGCGGCGTCGCGCAGCACCGCGTCGCGCTGGGCGGCGTCGGACTCGGCCTCCGCCAGGTCAACCAGCATCCGGATATCGTCCAGGCGCCGCGCCAGGCCGCGGTACGGCTCGACGATGGCGCGCTGGGCATTGGCCTGTTCAATCAGGTCCCGCGCGGCGGCTTGATCGTTCCAGAAATCGGGCGCCGCCATGCGCGCCTCGAGCCCGGCCAGTGCGGCTTCGCGAGCCGGCAC
>CAZUYI010000373.1:0-2779 GCA_964624095.1 uncultured Verrucomicrobiota bacterium
GATCGTGTCGAGCATGGCGTCCGCCGGGAGCAGGGTCCGGCAGAACAGCCGCCCTTGACCCTGGTCCGCCCGGAATTCCCGGCCCGCGACGAGCGGCTCGTTCCCGGTGTGCAGGAGCCACGCCTTTGCATAGTCGGGGTTCTTCGACGACACGCGGTCGAACACCACGAAATGGTCCGGCGCGAGGTAGAGGAACTGGCGCGTCATCCAGCCGCACTTGTTCGTATGGTAGGTGGCCGTGGCGTCGGTCGCGACATAGACGAAGCGCGGATCGATCTCGAACGCCAGCGGCTTGGCCGCATTCGGACGCGCCCGCTGCCCGCCATGATTGAGGCACTCGAACGAGTTCACCACCATTTTTTCGTCCGGCATGTGGATCAGCACCAGATTGTGCGCCACCGTCTGGAACTCGTAATTCACTCCGAGCAGGTAATCCGACTGGTGCTGGCCGCGGGTGCCGCTGTCGAGCGCCAGGTACCCCTGTTTATAAATGCTGAAATGCCCGCTGTCAAAGTGCTCGGAGGCAAACGCGCGCGTTTCGCCGGGATCGCCGGTACCGCAGCAAAACAGGGCGCGGGTGGAGTCCGGCTCAAAGCCCGACCCCATCAGCGCGACGCCGTTGCCCGGGTAGAGGCGCGCCAGCGGCAGGCGCTCCGGCAGCCCGGGCGGCGGCGCCCCGGCCGCCTCCATGAGAAACGGGTAGACCGGCAGCTCGCCCGGGTATCGCCCGCCCTCCGCCGCCAGGCGCTGGCGCAGGACGCCGGCGACCGCCGCCTCGTTCGGCAGCCGGCTCCCAAAGAAGTGGAGATAATGACCCAGGTGCTCGTAAAACTTGTGTCCGATTCGATACCAGCCATCCTTCGGGTTCCAGGCCCGGGAAAAGTTGAACTCGCGGATATACGGCGCATACGCCGGGTCCTCTCCGGTGGGATTCACGGAGCGCCGGATGCCCAGCACGGCCCGCAGAAGATATTCCGGCCCGATGGCCAACGGGGCCCACTCGAGCGGGACCGGCTCGCCCAGCGCCGACTCCCAGCAGTAAAAAAACGTCCAAAACGCGTCGCTGTGCGGCCCCGCGGCATAGCCCAGCGTGTTGAGGCGGGCACCGCCGCCCCGCGTGTACCAGAGGTACCGCGGGAACGCCTCCTGCGTGTCAATGTCATAGCCGCCATAGCTGCTGCTGGCGCCATAGCCCAGCAGGGCCATGGCCCGGGAAACATCCGGCCCGTTTCCGGACCGGTCCAGCAGTCCCAGTCCGGCATACCAGATAATCTGCGGCTGATAATTATAGGACCACCGCCACTCGGACGGCCTTCCCGTGAGCAGGCGCACGGTATAGGTGTTGAAGGCATAGCGGATCAATCCGCTCGCCAGCGCGTCCCGCTCGGCCGGGGGCAGGTCGTTCCACACCCAGTCCAGGGCCGCCAGGCAGCCCAGCGGGGACAGGTAGCCGCCCTCGCGGCCGTGCCCCGCCAGGTAATAGTCCGTGGTGGCCCGCAGCATCGCGCGGATGCTGTCCAGCAGCGCGGCCTCGCGGGTCACCCGGTACACGAAGGCGGCCTTAATCAGGGTGGGCCCCCATGCTTTCATCTCGCAGGTCTCCGGCCGGGGCAGGGACGCGACGCTCTGCCGGAGCGTTTCGAAGGCCTCCGCGCGGGCTTCCACGCGGGCCTTGACCGCCGGCCAGGTGTCCGCGTTGAAGAACAGACGCGGGTGGTCCGCCCGGATCCGGGGCGCCAGGTCAAGCGCCAGGCGGTGGGACTGCACCCTGAATCGAAGCGCGGCGTCCACGCCGTCCAGAGGCGGCATGCGCTCCAGCGCCGCCCGCGCCGCCGCGTCATTCTTTTCCTGGAGATGGGACTGGAACACCGCGAACTGGACCTTCGCCAACCAGTTCAGCCGGACGGTGTCCGGCTCGTTTGTCCACGCCCCGGAGTCCGCCGCCCGGGCCAAGGCATCCCGCGCCGGGCCGTTCAGGTCCTCCCGCAGAAAAGTTTCCGCCAGGCCGAACGCGGCCTTCGCGTTCTGGATCGGCGTGGCCCCGGGCAGCGCGGCGACCGCCGCGAAGTGTCGCCGCGTTTCGGACGGCGTCCCCTCGCACAAGGCGTCGTCCAGGCGCGTATCGCCGATGGCCAGGCAGGCGTCAGCCCGCTCGACGTCCGTCGTGGCGGCCTCGAGCGCCCGCTGAAAGTCCGCACGGGCCCCCGCAAAATCCGTCGGAAACGCCCGCGCGATCCGCCTGAGCTTGCGCCGGCCCGCCTCGAAGGCTTCCCGGAACGTCGTCGAGCCCTGTCTCCGAGGCCCGGAACACGCCAGCCGCAGGGGAATCGGGCGTATCATGTTATCGAGCTGCGTACTGGCTACCGCCACCGCCACGACGTGCTCGCCCTTCGACAGGGCCAGGGGAAACACGAAGTCGCCGGGTTCGGCCGGAAACGAGGAGTTCCCGCGTTCGAGCGTGTCGAAGACCGGCTGGCCGTCCAGCCACCACTGCATGAACCAGCCCGCGCCGGCGGCGAGTTCCACCGTCGTGTCGGCCGCGGCGGAGACCGGCGCCATGAGATAGGCAATGTCCGTGGGAGAGCCGGGCCCGGTCTTGTGCGCCAGGTCAATCCCCCCGTTCTCCGGCGTAACCGTCTGGCCCGGATACCGTTTTCCTTCGATCTCCAGTTCGTCGGGAATGGCCTTCAGTTGGTCGCCGGACACGAAGTCCGTCCGGTCCGGCTTTCCCGCGGGCCATGCGCGGTGTCCCGATGGAACCGGCCCGAACACGGTCCAC
>CAZUYI010000374.1:0-2769 GCA_964624095.1 uncultured Verrucomicrobiota bacterium
GGGGACGGTAAAGGAAATGTCCGTGCGCCCGCCGTCGCTGATGTTCTGGACGATCATATCCACGTTGATGTTGGCGCCGGCCAGGTCCTTGAACAGCCGCGCCGCCGTACCGGGCCGGTCCGGCACGCCCCGCACCGTGATTTTCACCTCGTCCGTGTCGACCGCCACGCCGCGCACAACGATATCTTCCATGCCTTTGACCTCTTCTTTCACCAAGGTGCCCGGCGCCAGGTTGAAGCTCGACAGGACCTCCAGTTCGACTCCGAATTTCTTGGCAAACTCGACCGACCGCGACATGAGAACCCTGGCCCCCGTGCTCGCCAGTTCGAGCATCTCGTCGTAGGCCACCTCGTCCAGTTTGCGGGCATTCGGAACGATGCGCGGGTCGGCCGAAAAGACGCCGTCCACATCCGTAAATATCTGGCAGCGGTCCGCCTTGAGCGCCGCGGCCAGGGCCACGGCCGTGGTGTCGGACCCGCCCCGGCCCAGGGTGGCGATGTCGGCCTTGGGCGTCAGCCCCTGGAATCCGGCCACAATCACGATCTGGCCGGCGCGAAGATGCCGCCGGATGCGCTGCGGGCGGATGCCGGTAATCTTGGCCTTGCGGTGAACGGAATCGGTGAAGATCCCCGCCTGCGGGCCGGTCAACGAGACCGCGTCCGCGCCCATGGCGTGCAGGGCCATGGCCAGCAGGGCCACGGAGATCTGCTCGCCGGTGGCCATCAGCATGTCCATCTCGCGGTCGCTGGGACGGGGAGAAATCTGGTGCGCCAGCGCGATGAGGTCGTCGGTGGTGTCGCCCATCGCGCTCACAATCACGACGACCCGGTGCCCTTGCCGGCGGCTGGCGAGAATCCGGGTTGCGACCCGCCGGATACAGGCCGCGTCCGCCACCGAGCTGCCGCCGAACTTCTGGACAATCAATCCCATCAGGGTCCTCCGACTGCTTAAAAATCCTCGATCCGGTAACAGACGGCCTTCGCCCCCACCACGGGGAGCGCGTTCAGTTCGTCGAGTGCCGCGCGGAAGGCCCGTTCCGGCCCATGGTGCGTGATGACCACGACAGGCACATGACGGCCCGCCGACGATTCCTTCTGGAGCACCGACGCCAGGCTGATGGCGTGCCGGCCGAGCACCGAGGCCACCTGCCCGAACACGCCCGGCTTGTCGAGCAGCGCCAGGCGCACGTAATAGCGGGCCCGGGTGTCGCCCACCGCCTGGATCCGCCCGCCGGGCTGCCAGGCCCGGAACCCCGGCACGCGCCGCGGCGTCCCGCACGCCAGGGTGCGGCCGGCGTCCACGACGTCGCTGAGCACGGCGCTGGCGGTCGGATCCCGCCCGGCCCCCTGCCCGTAACAGAGGACACTGCCCACGCCGTCGCCTTCGATGAGCACGGCATTAAACACGCCGCCGACCGACGCCAGGATGTGCCCGGCCGGCACGAGCGTCGGATGCACGCGGACGGACACGCCGTCGGATCCCTGCTCGATGGCCGCCAGCATCTTGAGGCGATACCCCAGCTCGCGCGCATAGTGCAAATCCAAGGCGTCCAGGGCCCGGATGCCCTCCACCGACACGTCCCGCATGGATACGGAAAATCCGTACGCCAGCGAGGCCAGGATGACCGCCTTGTGGGCCGTGTCAATCCCGTCAATGTCCAGGGCGGGGTCGGCCTCGGCGTACCCCGCCCGCTGCGCTTCCCGCAGGGCGGCGGGGAACGAGAGCCGGTGCTGCTCCATGCGTGTCAGGATGTAGTTGCAGGTCCCGTTCAAAATGCCGTGCATGCTGCGGATCGAGTTGCTGACCAGCCCCTCCCGCAGGGAGCGCAGGACCGGGATGCCGGCTCCCACGCTGGCTTCAAAATACACGTCGGTCCCCCGGCGCTCCGCCAGGTCGAACAGGTCCGCGCCATGCTCGGCCAAGAGCGCCTTGTTGGCCGTCACCACCGGCTTCCCGGCCTCGAGGGACCGCCTCATGAGCGCCCGCGCCGCCCCCACCCCGCCGATCAGTTCGACCACCACGTCCACCTCGGCGGCGTCCACCACGGACTCCGCGTCGCGCGTCAGAATCGAGCCCGGCAACGATACCCCCCGGTCGCGATCCAGGTCCAGGTCGGCGACGCGGCGAAGCTCAAGGCGCAGGCCGGTCCGGTTCTCGATCAGGGCCGCATGCCGCTGCAGGCCCATGACCACTCCCGTGCCCACGGTGCCGAACCCCAACACGCCAATGCCGATCGTCCGCATAGTGTCCCCGCGCCGTTGCCACATGGCAAAAACCTATGGACCCTAGCACATCCCATCCCGGGTGCAAGGAAATACGCATGCCCGCCGCATCCAAAACCGCGCTGTGTCATGCCCGGGTTGGGCCTGCCCGGAATGGCAAGGTCGCCAGGGACGCCCTCGCCGAGCGGGCCGTCTTGTCTGAAGCCGTCAAGCGCGGCCGCGTACGCGAACGGGAAACGGGAAGGCTCCCGTGCCGGCCTGAACACCGGACGGCTCCGGGAACGCCACGCGCGTCAGCCGGGGCAGGGAAGCCCTGCCCGGCGCACACACGCAAGCCGCCATCCCCTCTCGGCGCCGTGGCCGTAACCGGATTGACCGCCACGCCTGTACCGCAGCCCTACCGCGCGCCGGATGGGCTACGGATTGTGGTTGCACGGCCGCCGACCACTTGATACAGTATGGCCATCCGTAAACCAGGAGGGTGCCCGGCGGGCCGATGGAGGATGTCGTGCATTTAAAGAGCCTCGAACTGATTGGCTTCAAGAGC
>CAZUYI010000375.1:0-2060 GCA_964624095.1 uncultured Verrucomicrobiota bacterium
AGCAGGTTCATCCGGTACACGTCGCCGTACCCGTTGGTCAGCACCAGCGACCAGGCCGATCCGGCGCGCGGCATGGCCGCCAGCAGGAGCACGGCCAGGCAGATCCAGGCCGGGCGGCGCCTGGCGAACCCGGAGGAACATGCCCTGGACCCGGAGCCACATACGGAAGCGTTCATGAATGCATCCCTCCCTTTTTTATGCCCACATCATACCGCCGCGTGGCGCCGGAGTCAATCATCGGCAGGCCCTTCAGCGGAAAGCCCTTACCCGGCGCTGGATTCGTGTGCCGGGCGCCTCATCAACGACCTTGTCATGGCCGCGCAGCCGTGATATCGGTATCTCTGTCTCCTGCACGCGTCCATCCAAGAGAGGAACCACAATGTATTCAACAGGTCACGAGGAGAACCGCACCCGCCCGCGCCGCGTGCCAGCCGGGCGTTGGGGCGTCTTGGCCGCGGCGCTGCTGTTGGCCTGCGCCGGCAGCCATGCATCCGCCGGGACCCGGCTCGTGCTCCTGGGCACATCGGGCGGGCCGACGTGGTGGCCGGATTCGACGCGCATGGGCACATCATCCGCCCTGGTCGTGAACGATTCCAATGCCGTCGCTCATATTTACTTGATCGATCTGGGGCCCGGCTCCGTCCAGCGGCTGGGCGAGGCGTTTAATTCCGGCGCCTATACCAACATCGGCGGGGATGACGTTCAGACCGGCTACTCGTCTTTCCTCAAGCAGGTGAACGCGCTGTTCTTTACGCACCTGCACATGGATCATACCACGGACTTCCCCACGCTCCTGCTGTGCGGGCAGGGAGCCGGCCTGCTCGCCTACCCGGACAGCCAGGCGGATAAACGGCTGCAGGTATACGGCCCTGGCCGGCGCGGGCAGCTCGAGGATGTCTACCCGCCGGGCAGGACGAATATCGCGCCGACTCTGAACCCGGCCAATCCTACGCCGGGCACCGTGGACATGACGCAGGATCTGTTGCGGGCTTATGCGCAGACCATCAATAATTTCACCCGGGACAGCGGCTGGTCGGATTTTTCCAAACTGCTCAGTGTTCATGATATTCCATTCCCGCAGCTGCCCCGGCTCGATTATCCCGTGGATCCGGAAACCGGCCAGTCGCGCAACACCGCGCCATGGCCGGAGATGGACCCGATCCTGGTGTTCCAGGATGCGTTTGTCAAAGTGACGGCCACGCTTGGAAACCATGGCCCGGTATATCCGAATTTTGCATACCGGTTCGACACGGCCGATGGGGCGGTCGTGTTCTCGGGCGATTCGGGGTACCCCTGTACCAACCTGGTCCGCTTGGCGCAAGGCGCGGATATCCTGGTCCACGAGGTCATTGACCAGGCGTTTATAGATAACCTGTTCCCGCCCCCGCTGCCCCCGGCGGCGGCGGCGATGAAATATCATCTCGAGTCGTCGCACACGTCCATCGCCAATGTCGGCAAACAGGCAACCGCGGCACACGTCAAAACGCTGGTGCTCAACCACATTGTGCCCGCCAATACGGCGTTGGCGCGCCTGCAGCAGGCGCAACAGAACTTTGCCGGGCAGCTGGTTGTCGGGAACGACCTGATGATTATTGACGTCGGCATACCCCCGGACGTCCCCGGGCCGGTGGCCGGTGATTTCGATGGCGACCGGCTGGCCGACCCGGCGGCCGCGGCGTCCGGCGACTGGTCTGCCTGGCTGTCGTCCTCTGCGTATGCGCGCGGCGGCCCGTTCCCGCTCGGCGGGGCCGGCCTGACCCCATGCGCGGCCGACTTCGACGGCGACCGGCTGGCCGACCCGGCGGTGTACAACGCGGCCAACGGAGACTGGACGGTGATGCTCTCGACCGCCGGCTATGCGCCCCTGTTGCTTCCCGGGTTCTTGGGCGGCATCGGGTTTGCCGCCGTGCCCGCGGACTTCGATGGGGACGGGTTGGGCGACCCGGCGGTATACAGCGCCGCGACGGGCGAATGGCGCGCGAAGCTTTCGAGCGCCGGCTATGGTGTGATCCGCGTGATCCTGTAGGGGATGGGTGGGGACATCCAGGGTGTGAAAAGTC
>CAZUYI010000375.1:2070-2764 GCA_964624095.1 uncultured Verrucomicrobiota bacterium
ATGGATGAAGATCCAAATGTTTTTCTTATAGGGCAGGGTGTGAAAAGTCCTTGGGAAACGATGCTTTCAGAAAACGCAGGCGCTTGCCGGCAGAACAGCTCTGGTCGTGTCATGCCCGGGGTTCAGACGACGTCGCGCGAGTCGCGTCCGTGCGGAGGCCGGAGCCGCCCTTGAATAGACGCGGTCTCGTCCTCCCGAGGATCGGCGCTTCATCCGTCGAGTCCCGCGATGCGGTCAACCCGGCCTCGCCGCCGCGCTTGCTCAAGCGGTCTGCCCTCACGCTTTCGATTCGCTCCCCGGGGCGGCGTCAGTCCGTATGGATACGCCGGTGGAGCTCGTCAATCTCAAGGGCTTCTCTAAAAGATGGTGTCCCGCGGCTTACTGCGATACTATTTTTTTTCGTCCGGTGCCCGCGTCATCCCCACCCCATGCCAAGGAGTTAGAACATGCCCCTCGGTTCTCGTCACCGTCGGTCAACGGGCCGGCGCGCGCTGGGCCTGGCTTGGTTGTTGGCCTGCACGGTAAGTGCCACGGTCGGAGCCGGCGCGGCGGCCATGCCGGGGCGGATGGGCGCGGGATGGGCCTACGCGCTCCTGAACGCGGTTGACGCCACCAACCCCGCTCCCACGTACGTGTTCGTTCTCATTGGCGACGGCATGGGCGTGAACCAGTGCAGGGTGGGCGCCTTGGCCGC
>CAZUYI010000376.1:0-2741 GCA_964624095.1 uncultured Verrucomicrobiota bacterium
CAGGGCGTATGGTGGGAAATGACGTTCGTGACCCTGGCCATTTTTCTGGTGGTGCTGGCTTTCAACCTGCTGGGCGACGCCCTGCGCGATGCGCTTGACCCGCGCTTGAAAACCAGCGAGCGATGAACGGCCTCGCGTCTGCGCGAGGCGTGCGGCGAGCGCAGCCCGCGCCGCGGCTACGGGATGCCCTGGCGCCCGCGCCGCGCGCGGCAGAAGCCGGCGTCGCCGGGGATGCGCCAGCGCCCGGGATAGTCGCGGCATTGACGGGGTTTGACCGGGTGGATGAGGCACCGGCCGGCCTCGAGGAAGATGCAGGCGCCGTCGGCCCGCTCGGCCAGCACGAGGCCGCCGCGGTCTTCGCGCAGGCGCGTATAGGCGGCGGTGAACGCATGGACATCGAGGTGCAGGAACTGGGCCGCGACGTCCGAGTCCGCGCCGGTCAGGCGCACTTCGCCCGGCTGGCGGCAGCAGGCGCCGCACCGGGCGCAGGCAAACGGGGGATCGAGTACACTGGTTGCAGGCATGCTGATGACCCTCTGGCCGGCGCGGGCCGGGCCGTCCCGGGCTTGACGCCGGCAGGGAACCATAGGTACGGTGGCGGCGTAATGCAATCCTGAATCCGGACGCGCCGCGCGGACAGACCGGGGCGCCGGCCGGCAACGAGGAGGATAGCCATGCAGGGAATGTCCGGCGGGCGGTGGATGGGGATGATCGGGCTGGTGTCCGTTTTAGGCGCCGCGACGGGCGCCGCCCAGACGGCCGTCGTGGCCGGCGTGACCGTCATGCTCGAAAACGCCGGCGCCGTCGAGGTCGTCGCGCGCCAGCCGGACGGCAAGGTGATCCTGGCGGGTGACTTCCAGATCGTGCAGGGGCAACTCCGTCCGTTCGTGGCGCGGCTGAATGCCGACGGAACGCTCGACGCCGCCTGGAACCCGAGCCCGAACGCACCCGTCACCGATGTGGCGGTGAGCGGCTCGGATGTGTTCATCGCGGGTCATTTCGACGCCGTAGGCGGGCTCGGGCGGGTCGGCCTGGCCAAGCTGCATCCCGTGACCGGCGCGGCGGTCCCGGCCTTCAATCCGCAGCCGAACGGGCAGGTCTATCGGCTGGCACCGTACGGGAGCCGGCTGTATGTCAGCGGCCTGTTCTCCTACATCGGCGGCCAGTCGCGCGTGTCCCTGGCCTGCCTGAACACCGCGGACGGCGCCGCGGATGCCGCGTGGGATCCGGCCCCAGACCTGTTCGTAGACGCCCTGGCGGCCGACAGCAACGCCGTCTATGCGAGCGGCTATTTCACTTCTATCGGCGGGCAGAACCTGAATTACCTGGCCCGGCTGAATACGACCGACGGCGCCGCCGATCCCGCCTGGAATCCCGATCCGGAATGGATGGCCGTGTGCATCCGGCCGCGCGGCACGCACGTGTACCTGGCCGGCGACTTCGCGACGATCGGCGGGCAGGCAGTGCCTTATCTGGCGCGCGTGTCCGTCACGAACGGGGCCGCGGATGTCGCCTGGAGGCCGGAGCCGAACGGCACGGTCATGGCGCTGGATTTCCTGGGCAGCGACGTGTATGCTAGCGGATTGTTCGACCGCATCGGGGGACGGACCCGCCCGCACATCGCCCGCGTCAGCGACTCGCTGGGTGCGGCCGACCCGGGTTGGAATCCCGCCGCCGGCGACGGGGTCAACGCCCTGTCGGCGGATCCATCGGGCATCGTCCTCGGCGGGGTGTTCACGAATATCGGGGCAAGCGAAGCCGTGGCGATTGCCCGGGTCACGGCCAACTCGGGAGCGCTGGACCGTGCATATTGCCGCCGGGCGACGGCGGCCGGCACGGTGAACGCGCTCGCGCGGCAGCCGGACGGCCCGTTGATCCTGGGCGGCGACTTTGAATTCGTCAACGGCGTGCGGCGCAACGGCCTGGCGAGGCTCCGCGCGGATTATACGCTCGACCCGACGTGGAATCCCGGCCCGGACGGCGCGATCGAGGCGCTGGCTCTCGGGCCGCAGCACGTCTATGCGGGCGGGCTGTTCAACGCCATCGGCGGCCAGCCGCGCCGCCGACTTGCCCGCGTGGCGCTGGCGTCCGGGGGCGTGGACGCCGCCTGGAATCCCAATCCGAATGCCGACGCCTCCATTCAGGCGCTGGCGCTGGATGCGACCCGCCTGTATGTCGGCGGCGCGTTTTCCAATATCGGGCCGGTGTTCCTGACCAATCTGGCCCGGCTCAACCTGACCAGCGGGGCGGCCGACCCGGCCTGGATGCCAAATCCGGGCGGACGGGTCTATGCCATCCGTAAGACGGGATCCGGCGTGTATGCCGGGGGCGCCTTCACGAACATCGGCGGCCATGCGCTCAACGGGCTGGCACTTCTGAACCTGGGCAACGCAGGCGCCGATCCGACCTTCAATCCGAATGCGTCGGCGACCGTCATGGCCCTTCAGAGCGTCGCCGCCGACCTGTATGCCGGCGGCCTGTTTACCGCGATCGGAGGGCGGCCCATTGCGGCGGCGGCCCGGCTCAACGGGACGACCGGCGCCGCGGTTCCCGCCTGGTCGCTCGCCGCGCACCCGGATGCCCGTGCCTACGCCCTGGCGCCGGCCGGCTCGGACCTCGTGGTCGGAGGCGATTTTACCAATCTGAACGGGCATACCCGCGGCCACCTCGCGCGGCTCGACGCCCTCACCGGCGCCGTCCGCACCGGCTGGGCCTTCAACGCCGATGCGCCCGTCTATGCC
>CAZUYI010000377.1:0-2721 GCA_964624095.1 uncultured Verrucomicrobiota bacterium
GCCTGGTCGCGCTACAAGGGCCAGGCGATGCTGGGCATGGGCGAGACGTGGCGGCGCGAAGGGCAGTACGCGCGCGCACGAGAGGCCTATGGGCGGGCGCCGGAGCTGTCGTCGCACGCGAGCATTCGGAGGGACGCGGCCTGCGCGACGGCGCGGGTGTATTTGCGGGAAGGAAACGTGGCGGCGGCGCGCGCCGAGCTGGAGAACCTGCTGGCGCTGAAATGGAGCGAGCAGGACCAGCCGCTGAAAGAGGAAGCCGAGGCGCTGCTGGAAGTCGTTGCGCTGGCCGGCCTGTGGCGCAGGGGCCCGGCGGCGGAGCCGGAGGTGGCGGCTGAACCCGGATCGGGCCCGCCCGGGATCGAGGCGGTGATACGAGGCCTGCGGCGCGAGCACCCGCGCCTGTTCCTGACGTCGGGGTTGCTCGAGCGCGTGAAGCGGGACGGCTTGACGGACTGGCAGCAGGAGTGGCTGGCGGCGCTGAAAAAGAGCGTGGACAGCCGCGGCGCGCCGCCGCCGCTGGACGCGGAGCGCCAGGCTTATATGCTGGGCGCGCAGGGCGGCCGGAGCTACGGGGGCGGGCATGCGCCGCGGGTCGTCGACGGCCCATGGGGGTATTACGCCGCGCACGCGGCCCTGGTGTATCGCCTGACCGGCGAGCGGGGTTACTACGAGCGGGCCATGGAGTACCTGCGGGCCGCCGCCGCGGAATGGGAGCTGATCCGCGCGCATCACCGCATTGCCGCGAGCCGGTGCTTCGTCAAAATCCACGCGTTGGCGGCCTACGACTGGCTCTACACCGACATGCCGCCGGCGGCGCGCGCGGCGCTCGGCTCGGCGCTGGCCAAGCCGTTGCACGCCTTGTACTGGCAATGGCGCCGGGGGAAGGGGCGCCCGGAGCGCAAGCTCTATCCGTACCAGGACCACAGCATGAGCTACTCGGACAACAATCTCGGCTGGTACCTCGGCCTGGTGTTCACGGGCGAGGATATCGAGGGGCTGGGCGACGAAGAATGCCTCGAACTGCTGCGGGACGAATACATCCAGTACGCAGGGTACCTGCGCGTCGAAGTGCCGCCGCCCGACGGCGTGAGGAACGAGGGCGCCATCGGCTATTACACCCAGAAGCTGGGCATCAAGGTCAACTTCCTCGATTCCTGGCGCTCGGCCATGGGGGACAATTTTGCGCGGTACGTGCCGCTCTTGAGCGGGTTCGGCCTCTACACGCTCTGGACGTCCATTGACCCGCTCGCCGGCCGCTCATCGGGCCAATTGCACTACGGTTGGAGCGACGCCTACCACGATAACAACGGCATGGCCAATTTTCATCACCCGCCGTTGATGCGCCTGGCGGACCTTTACGGCGGAGTGGGCCATCCAGACGACCTGCGGATGCTGGCGGCGATTGGCCAGGCGCAGGCCCGGCCGAATTTCCTCATGTTCATGGACACGTCGCAGTACCTGACGCCGGCCTCGCCGCTGTGGATGACGCCCGAGCGGCTGTCGGACGAGGAGATTCACGACGCCCTGGCGCGGCTGCCGCGGGCGCGGTATTTCCCGAGCCCGGTGGGACACCTGTTCATGAACAGCGGCTGGGGCTCGAACGACACGTACGCGCTGTTCATCGCCGGGCGCGAGTTCGACTCCCGCAAGCACTACGACGAAAACCACTTCACGATCTACAAGAAGGGCTTCCTGGCCATGGATACCGGGGCGCGGGGCGCGAATACCGACCCGGCCGTTGACAAGCGAACCGGCGCCGGACACGGCATCAATTATTACTACGATACCGTGGCCCACAACGGCGTGCTGATTAGCATGGAGGGCGAGCAGTTGCCGGGCTACTGGGGCTCGAAGCCCGACGTCAATACCGGCGGTATGAACCGGAACTACGGGGCCCGGGTGCGGGCCTACGAGACCGACGGGCTCTACACGTACGTGGCCAGCGACGCCACGACCTGTTACCACTCGAACAAGGCGGTCGAGGTGGTGCGCCAGTTCCTGTTCGTCTACCCGGACTGGTTCGTGGTGTTCGACCGGGTCGAGTCGAAGGCCCCGGACCAGAAGAAGACCTGGCTGTTCCACACCCAAAAGGAGCCCGCCGTGGCGGGCGACACGTTCCGGGCGGAGCACCGGGAGGGCGCCGTGCTCGTGCGGACGCTGCTGCCGCGGGACCGCGCCTCGGAAAAGATCGGCGGCCCCGGCAGGGAGTTCTGGGCCGGCGGCCGGAACTGGCCGCTCAACAAGTTCATGACCGGATATATGGTCAAGGATGGGCAGCCGACGCCGGACCGGAACCTGTTCGGCCAGTGGCGCATGGAAATCTCGCCCGCGGAGGCCCGGACGCGGGACCTGTTCCTGCACCTGATCGCGGTGGGCGACAAGACGGCCCTTTCGGCCATGACGCCCTCGACCCTGATCGAGGACGAGCAGACCGCCGGCGTGGAGTTCCTGGCAGGAGCGCGGTCGGTACGGGTGGTGTTCCACAAGGCCGGCGAGGTGGGCGGGCATATCCGGATCGCGGAAGGCGGCGCCGTGCTGGCCGACCGGCCGCTGGCGGGGACCGTCCAACGTCAGGAGGGATTGGCACTGGTCCGATAAACAGGGCGCGGGAGACATTCGCCAGGGCTTGTCATCGAGATTCGATTTCAATTGCCGGCCACGCCGTCGCGCGGGTTCTTCTGGAGCCGGCCTGACCCCAGGCCGGCCGAAGCGGGGAGGATC
>CAZUYI010000378.1:0-2709 GCA_964624095.1 uncultured Verrucomicrobiota bacterium
ACCACCGTGGTGGCCCGCCGCAGGTGCGCTCGCATGGCGTCCTGCGCGGCGTACACGTCGGCCAGCACGGACGGCAGCGGCCCGTCGTCGCGGATCGAGCCGGCCAGCACGAGCGGCACCCGGTGGCTCAGGCAGGCGGCGACGATGCCGTCGGCCGCGCCCGACTCGGCCGCGAAGCGCTCGATGGACCCGGCCCGGCGGGCCCGGTTGAGGATGTCGAGGTGGTGGTAGTGCCCGTTCGGGGCCTGGGCCTGGGTGTAAATGTTCTGGCCGAGCGCCGTGCGCAGCACGGCGGCTTCGAGGTCGTGCGTCGCCATGGCGTTGCCGGCCAGCACGACGTGCACGTAGCCGCCCGCGATGAGCGCCGCCATGGCGCGGCGGCAGTCGTGGTCGAAGCTGACCGCCGGGCCGAGCACCCACACGATGGTTCCGTGCTCGCGCTCGTACCGGAGCAGGTCGTAGAGCCGGTCGTAATCGCGGGAATAGGCCGTCTCGCGCGAGCGCCCGGTGCGGAACGCGAAGGCGCCCTCCGCCTCGAGGGCCGCGCGGAAGCCCGAGGTATGCACGTAAATGCCTTCCCGCCCGTCCTCGGCGCGGCCGATGACCACCGGCTCCCCGGGAACGAGGCGCCGGAACTCCTTGATGTCCAGGCGGCTGCCGGGCTGCACGACCGCCACGCAGTCCATGCGGCTCTCGGCGGCCAGCACCCAGCGCCCGCCGAGCTTGAAATATTCCGGGTAAATGCTGGTGGCGTGATAGCCGTCCGGGGCCACGCCAGCGCGCGTTACCGGCGCGGTCCGCGCATCGGGCGCGGCCGCCAGGGCCGGCACGGTGAAATCGGGCGGCTGATACGGGCTGGGAACGAATGCCATGGGGCCCCTCCTTCCGGGATTACAGGATGAAATTGTATTGCAGGCTGACTTGAACACGATGATCGTCGCCCGACTCGCCGTTTTGCGCCCGCTTGCAGCCGTACAGGTACTCTGCGCCGAGCCGGCAGGCCGGCGTGGGACTCCAGACCAGGTTGCCCGACCCGTAAACCGTGCGGTCGAAGGCGGTGTCGGGCAGCGCGTCGTGCCCCTCGAGGTCCACGACTCCGAAGGACACGGTCGAGCGCCAGCCGGGCGCCCAAGTGTGCCGGCAGGCCGCGAAGCCGCCCCACGCCGCGAGCGCGGCCAGGCTGCCGTCCGGCTCGACGAGCGCATCGGCTCCGGACAGATCCTGGATGTAGCGCCCGATGCCTTCCCCGACGTTCAGGCCGAGCTGGACGTGATCCTCGCCCGCCAGCGACTGGACCGCGGTCAGCCCAGCGCCCCATCCCAGGCAGCGGTGCGCCTCGTTCTGTGCATCGTCATAGCCGATTTCGCGCAGCAGCCCGGACGCCTGCAGGTGGCCGCGCGGCAGGCTCCAGCGGCCCTGCACGATCAGGTCGGGCAGCCGGCTGACGCCGTCCACGCCGTTGCTCTCGCCCAGAATGCCCGTGTCCGGCGCCTCGAACGCGACGGCCGTGTGCAGGGCGTCCTGGGCCCATCCGACCGTGTAGCGGACCTGCGTTTGCCGCAGGAGGCTCAGGCCGTTGGGGCCCTGGACATCGAGGGTGTCCGGAATGGCGTCGGGATCCATGAATGCCGTCCAGGTCTGGCCGATGGTCAGGTTGGCCACCTGGCCGTAACAATGCCGCAGCCGGTAGCTCATGGACCGGCCGGCGCTGTCCCCGAAAAAATCGTTTTCATAGAAGGTCCGCAGGGCGCCCAGAGGCGTGGCGCGGCGCGCTTCGAGATTGAGCCGGGTCTGCTTGGCGTGCAGGGCGAACCGGGCGCCCCGCCCGTGGTCCGGCTCGCCCGAGACGGGAATGGCGGCCGTAATGAACTCGTTGGGATTGCCCACGTACCGGGTGTCGCTGATGGCGTCCACCTTCACGTAGCCGCCGAGCTTGATCCAGGTCCGGGTGCCGGCCAGCGGGGTAAATCCGGCGTAGGTGGGATCGAGCGGCGCGTTGCCGGCCCGCGGCGCCGATGCCTGGTCGGCCCGCAGGGAATCCCGGTCGGGCATCAGGCCGGGACGGTCGGCCAGGCCGTCGGGCCGGGGCGCGGTCGGTTCCGCGCGGCCGACGCGCTCGAGCCGGATCTCGAGGTCGCGGAGCCGGGCGTCCTTTTCGAGCAACTGCTCGCGCAGTTCGCGCTGGTCCCGCTCGAGGCGTTCGAGCCGGTCCTCCGGCGGCGGCGCCGGGGCGCCGGCGGGCGGATCGGCACTCGCCGCCGCGCCGAGCACCGCCAGGCCGGCCGCCAGGATCGCCGGGCCCGCGCCGGCCATTCTGCAGCCTGAGGAACTCATGGCGTGTTCTTCGGCCGGTCGTCCGGCTTTCCGCCCGCGGCCTTCCAGGCCGCCAGGTACTCTTTCGCCGCCTCGACCAGGTGCTGGCCGATCCGGGGATAGGCCTCTTCGGGCAGATTCGCCAGCGACACGCGCACGGACCATTGCGGGCCTTCGAACCCGCCGCCGTGCATCAGCACCACGCCGGACAGGGAGGCCAGCCGGAAGAGGATGTCCACGGGCTCGTAGCGCCGTTTCAGGAACGCCGCGAACTCCGGCCCGAAGCGCCGCTCGGCCCAGACCATCAGGTCCAGCTCGCAGTAGTAGCCCGCACGGTCCGGGTCCTCCGGGTACGGCAGGCCGAGCCCGTCGAAGAGCGCCTTGTACCGGCGCCGG
>CAZUYI010000379.1:0-2692 GCA_964624095.1 uncultured Verrucomicrobiota bacterium
CGGAAAAATTAAGCGGCGCTTCGCTCAGCAGGCGGAAGGCTTCCTTGGTCGTGTCGTTGCCCTTGGTGTCCTCCGTGCCCACGCTCATGAGGCCGACCACCGGCCGCTCGCGGCCGAGCAGCGTGCGGGCATACACATGCCCCATGATCGCGAACTGGAGCAGGAGCGACGGGGAACATTCCGTGTTCGCCCCGGCATCAATCAGGACGAACGGCTTTTCGGGCGTCGGCATGATCGTGGCGATGGCGGGCCGGTCAATGCCCGGCAAAGTCCGCAGCTTGAGCGTGGCGGCCACCACGACGCCCCCGGTATTCCCGGCTGAAATCATGGCATCGGCCTGGCCCTTCTTGACCAGATCGACCGCGCGGCTGATGGAATTGTCCTTCTTGCGCCGGATGGCCGTGGCCGGGCTGTCCTCCATGCCGACGACCTCGGACGCGTGCAGGAACCCGATGGACGCCGGCACGGAGCCGCAGGCCTCGCATTCCCGGCGCACGGCGGCCTCGTCGCCGACCAGGGTGATCCGGTCAATACCGGGCAGGTCCCGGGCGGCCTGCACGGCACCGCGCACGATTTCGCGGGGCGCGTAATCGCCGCCCATGGCATCTACGGCAATGTGCATGGGAGGTCGCTTACGTGGCCACGACCGTCACGACTTGACGGCCCTTGTAATAGCCGCAGGCCGGGCACACGCGGTGGGGCCGCTGTGGCTGGCTGCACTGCGGGCAGGGCTTGGAGGCCGTCAGGCTCGCCGGGTGGGCGCTCAGCCGGGTGCGCTTGGCGCGCTTGGATTTTTTTCTCTTGGGGACCGCCATCGGATGTCTCCTCTGCCATGGACCCGCCCGCCGCCAGCCGGACCGGCAGCGCCGCGGGATCAATCCAATGTCAAGCGATTCAACGCGGACCAGCCTGGCCCGGGCCGGGCCTGCCCGCAGGCGCAGCGTTCCCGGTTCAGGTCGGCTCCGCAGTGCGCGCACAGTCCCCGGCACGACGGCGAGCACACCGAGCGGATCGGCAAAAGGAGCAAAATAGCCTCGCGGACATCGGGGGTCAAGTCAATTACGTCGTGGTCGCTCCGGAACGCGTAGGCGCGGGTGAATTCGCCATCGCACACGTCCCACTCGAACCACGCGCCGCAGCGGTCGCACGGGGAGCGCAGGCGCGCGGAAACCCTGCCGCGCACCAGCAACTCGCCCGCCAGGCGCTGGGCCGTGAACTCGTACCGCACGGGACCGGCTTCCTGGCGCCGGCCCGCCGGGTCGAGTTCCAGGATGCCGGGCGGCTCCTCGCCGGCATAGCGGCGGATGCCGTGGCGCACTTCATGCAGGGGAATGTTCATGACGGGGTTCGCCTGGCCGCGCGGCCGGCGGCCGGAACCTTGCGCTTGAGGGCGGCCCGGACGAAATCGGGCACGAATTTCCGCACATCGCCGCCCAGGGCGGCAAGTTCCCGCACGACGCTGGAGCTGATGGCGCTGTAGGTCTCGCGCGGCATCATGAAGAGCACCTCGATGTCCGGCGCCAGCTTGCGGTTGGTCAGCGCCATCTGGAACTCGTATTCGAAATCGGAAAACGCGCGCAGCCCGCGGATGATCACGCGGGCGCCTGACTGCCGCACATAGTCCACGAGCAGGCCGCGAAACCGGTCGGCCTCCACGTTGGGGAAGCTGGCAGCCAGGGTGCGGGCCATGGCCAGGCGCTCGTCAATCGGGAACAGGGTGTGCTTGCGCCCACCGTCCGCCACCGCCAGGATGACGCGGTCGAAGAGCCTCGCGGCGCGGTGCAGCACGTCCACGTGCCCGAGCGTAATGGGATCGAAGGTGCCGGGATAGACAACCAGTCTGTTCATGCGTCCCCCTCTCCCCCGGGATCCGGCTCGATGTAGGTGATGCGCGTTTCGCCGTAGCGCCGGATCGAGGCGGTGCGCCAGCCCGGCCCGCCCGCGGCGGGGGCCCGCGAGGTCTGCTCCAGGACCAGTATGCCGCCCGGAGCGAAGATAGACCGGGCCGACAGGCCGGACAAGATTATTCTGGACCAGGCGCCGTCGGCGTCGTAGGGCGGATCGGCAAAGACCACGTCGTAGGGCGCGCCGGCGGCGGGGCCTGCCAGGAAGCGGCGCACATCGGCTGCGACGACCAGAGCCCGCCCTGCTTCCGCCGGGGCCGCGCCGGGCTCCGGGCTTCCGGCCAGGGACGCCACGGTGTCGCGCAGCGCGGCCGCAACGCGCCGGTCGGCTTCGACCCAGGTGGCGCGGGCAGCGCCGCGGCTCAGGGCCTCGAGCCCATAGGCCCCGGTGCCGGCGCAGAGGTCCAGGACCCGCGCGCCGGCGATGCGCCCGGCGAGGGTCGAAAAGACGGCTTGCCGCACTCGGTCTTGCGTCGGCCGCAGGCCGCCGCGGGGCACCCTGATCAGGCGCCCGCGCCACTCTCCGCCCGTAATTCGAATGGCCATGCAGGCAATCCTCCGGCGGCGCGCCGCGCCGCCCGGCGGCGCGGGGTTCACCGGCGTCAGGCGAAGCCGCGCACCGCATTTCCATCGTGGACGCCGGGGATCGGCTGACCGGTCCGCAGCCGCCGCCAGAGGTCGCGAACGCGCGCCGGCGGCGTCCGACCCCAGAGGAAATCCGCGCGCAGCCGCACGGCGCCCGCCCGGGCCAGGGCCGCGCGGTGGGCTGCCAGGCAGAACGGGCGCTC
>CAZUYI010000380.1:0-2646 GCA_964624095.1 uncultured Verrucomicrobiota bacterium
GAAGGCGCTGGGCCTTGACGGCGCCACGATCCAGGAGCGGCCGGATAGCCATGAGATTTACGCGCTGAACATGCTGGCGTTCGCGCGCTCGGCGTGGGAGGACGAGGTGGACCCGGACGCCCTGCTGGCAGAGTACCTGGAGGGCATGTATGGCGCGGCGGCTGCCGAGATCAAGCCGATCTACGACGCGTTTCACGCCGTATGGCGGAAGGCGGCGGAGGGTGCCGCGGCGGGGCGCTGGCCGGAGTTCAGCAGCAACTCGCAAAACGGCCGGGCCATCAGTCCGAACGGGCAGAGTATCGTGCTGCTGATCGAGGGGCTGGGGCCGGACCGGCTGGACGAGTGCCTGGCCAAGGCGCAGGCCCGGGCGGCCGACGAGCGGGAGCGGCGCCAGGTGGCCAAGCTGGCCGAGGCGGCGAAGTACTGGAAAGCGGCGGCGGCGTATTGGCGGCTGGACCGGCGGTCCGCCGAGGCGGGGAAAGAAGGAAAGAAAGACGAGGCCGCCTCGCTCAAGGAACAAGCCGAACAGAAAGCCGCGGAAGCCCTCGAGATATTCAACCGGCTGCCTGCCGGCTGGGCGAAAGGGAAGAAGTTTATCTGATCCGGGACCACGCAACACATAAGGAGGAACACCCCGATGAAGCGGGCGATCTCGTGGACGGCGATGGCGTGGGGCACGCTCGTGACGGCCGGGCTCACGGCGGAGCCGGGCGTGTCCTGGCCGGCGGAATGGACGGCCTTCGGGCCGGGCATCACCGCGTATGCTCAGGACAACCCCGCGCTCGGCGACCTGCTGCCCGGCGCGGCGCTGAAGACCATCCCCGCGGACCTGGCGATCGGGACCAACCGGTACAAAGGTCAGCCAGTGCGTCTGGGCACCAACCTGCTGGACCTGGCGGCCCTGACATCCCCGGCATCGCGCGGCGTCCCCTTGAAAGGCGAGACGGTCTACCTGCTGGCGCCCGTGACCGCGGCCTCCGACACGACCATCGAGGTCGGCGCGGGGGCCGACTGGTGGATGCAGTGGTGGCTCGACGGGGAGCCGGTCTACGGCACGCTGGGCCCGTACGGCAACGGGGCCCGGTCCGTCACGCCGCGCGACCACGTGTTTGAGCTTCCGCTGAGCCGGGGCGAGCATGTCCTGGCCGTGGCCGTCGTGCGCGGCATCAAGGGCTTTCACGTGGCCGTTTCCGATCCCGGCGCGCTTCGCGAGAACCCGGTGACCTTTCAGGACGCGCTGAAATCCGGCCTGGCCCGCTATTCCCCCAACCACTGGAGCATCCCGATCCACTACGCCGCGGCCCGGAACGATTTCCGGCAGGCCCTCCGCCTGGCCGGCACGGACGTGGAGCGGGCGGACGCCCAACTGGCCCTGGCGGACAATTTCCTGATGGATATCTGGGGGACCAGCCCGACCAACGCCCCCACCATCCGCCGGGACTATGAAGCGGTCCTCGCGCTGCCCGGCGCGCGGGCCGACCAGAAAGCCCGGGCCGAGCTCGGGCTCGGCGAGACGCGGCTGCTGGAACACCAGTGCGCCGCCGCGCGCGAGGCCTGCGAGCGGGCCCTCGCAGCGGACCCGGCCTGGGCGCCCCGGGCCCGGCTGGCCATGGCCCGCTCGTACATCCAGGAGCAGCAGCCCGATGCCGCGCGGCCTCTCCTGGCCGAGCTGCTGGCGGCCACGAACCTGGACAGCCGCCTACGGTTTGACGCGCGGCTGCACCTCTCGGCGCTCGACGTGGCGCCCCGGATCCGGCCCGCTCACCCGCGCCTGTTCTTCAACGCCGATACCTGGCCGGCCGTCAAGGCGAGTGTGGAACGCCGCACTAATGCCTGGGACAAGCTCCGGCAGGAGGTTGAAAGCCTGCCGGACACGTTCGAGGTCAAGGACTGGGGCGGCGAGCACTGGTTCCAGGTAAACGGCGCCTGGAAGCGGCACCCGGACCTGATGGAAGCCGGCCTGGCGTACCGGGTCTCGGGCAACCCGGCCCTGCTGGCCAAGGTCCGCGGCATGCTGCGCGCGACCGTGGATTATTATCTCCGGCTGGATGACTTCAACGGATCCGTCAACCCGCGGGTCCGTTGGCTGGCGGCGCTCGACTGGGTCTGGGACGACCTGCCGGCCAACGAGCGGAACGGCCTGGTGCGCGACATGCTCCGGTTCGCCTACGGCTGGCAGGTCCAGACGATGCGCTACGGGCGCGACCCGCAGCGGGATCCGTTCTATTACATGATGAGCATGTTCTGGTACGTCGGGCTGGCGGCGCTTGGCCCGGACCTGGACCCGGTGGACACCCTGCGGGCGCTGGCCGTGCTGGGGCGCGGCTACGAAAACACCGTGACCGACGGCTTCGAGAAGCGCCTGGAGGTGATGAAGGACCGCGGCATCGTCACCCGCACGGATTACGCGCTCTGTGACTTGCCGACGCCGACCTGGACGTTCCTGCACTGCTGGCGCGCGGCGGTGGGGCCGGTTCCGGCCGAGTGGTCCTTCGCCAGCGGCGTGGCGCCCAGTTGCGTGCTGCGGTACGTGCTCGGGCACAAGGCGAATTACTACCGGGACTTCGGCTACGCCATCTCCTGGCGGCACCGGGGCAATTGGGTCAACGACGCCTTTCTCGTCAACAACCTGGAGCAATTCATCTA